>JALSLS010000048.1 GCA_026988195.1 Methylomonas sp. | reverse complement strand
AATATCGTGTCGAATATTTTTTACTACAGCTTAAAATATCCAGCACAAGTACCCACACAAATTATTTCGATTAAATTTTTAAAGAGCGGAAGGTTAAACCTTCGTACCGGATAAACCGGTCAGAACCGAAGCCCTGTTGAGTTCGACTATTATACAGAGTCAAAACCCGTTGTCAACATCCTTTTTAATTTAGTTTTTAGTGAGAAGCCGGAAACAAATCCAACCACCCAAATAAAGCAACAATCCTCATCCTGAAAACTGCTTCGGAAGCTAAATCAACCAACCCCGAAGAGCCGACCATTATAACCTCTCACTTCCTTTTGTCAAAGTTTATTTTCCAGAAGTTTAAAATTAAATAACCACGTTATTTGTTTCAACGCCTAAAAAAACCCACTCTCTCCGCTTCCTGCGTCCTTTCGGAATCAACATCAACTCCGGAAGAACAGCGCATTCTACAGCATTCCACTCAACCGTCAAGACTTTATTTCTATTTTGGCAAACTTTCTTTTACCTACTTGATACACATGCTTGGAACCTGCCGAAATAACAAGCTTATGGTCACTTACCTTTTCTCCATCAATCTTTACCGCCCCTTGCTTAACCATCCGCATTGCATCTGAGGTACTCTTAGTTAAACCCGCCTCTTTTAATATATTAGCTATTGCAAGACCTCCTTCCTTACACTCTAATGATACCTCATCAATATCTTCGGGTATCTGACCTCGCTTAAAACGTGCTTCAAAATTTTCCAATGCCTTGGACGCAGCAGCAGCATTATGAAACCTTTCAATTATTTCTTGCGCTAGCGCGACCTTATAGTTTCTTGGGTTCAACCCTTCATCACAGGCCTTATGCCAAGACTCAATTTCAGACATAGGTCTAAAACTTAACAACTCAAAATATCGCCACATCAAATCATCAGATATTGACATGATCTTACCAAACATATCATCAGGTGCATCGGCTATACCTATATAATTATTTAATGACTTGGACATTTTCTGTACACCATCCAACCCTTCTAGTATTGGCATAGTCAAAACAGTTTGGGGTCTTTGCCCATAAACTTCTTGCAACTGCCGCCCAACTAGTAAGTTAAACTTTTGATCGGTTCCTCCTAATTCAACATCAGCTTTCATAGCAACAGAATCATACCCTTGAATTAACGGGTACAAAAACTCATGGATTGCAATAGGCTGCCCACCTTTGTATCTTTTACTAAAATCATCCCTTTCCAACATTCGTGCAACTGTATGCTTTGCCGCTAACTGAATTAAATCAGCAGGCGACATTTTATTCATCCACGCTGAATTAAATACAATGTTTGTTTTATCCGGATCTAAAATTTTAAAAACCTGTTCTTGATAGGTTTTTGCATTTTCCATGACATCTTCTTGAGTCAATGCTTTGCGAGTAACATTCTTACCCGTTGGATCACCAATCATCCCTGTAAAATCGCCGATAAGAAATTGAACTTGATGCCCCAAATCCTGAAACTGCTTTAGCTTATTAATTAATACTGTATGCCCAAGATGCAAGTCAGGGGCAGTCGGATCAAACCCCGCCTTAATAATTAACGGCCTATTTTCTTCCAGCTTTTTTACCAACTCAGACTCAATCAAAATTTCATCCGACCCGCGCTTTAATTGCTCCAACACGTTTTCTTGCAACATTCTTACTTATCTCTTAATTAATTTCACATTCTTTCTATTATAAATACTTTATAGCAATCACCAGAAATAAATATACCTTTAGGCTATAATTAGCATAAAATTCATATTGAATTAGTTTTCATTGGGCATTAGAACTCAATCACTTAGAAAAATAAAACCGTGAATAATAAACTCCATACAACTTTTATTTTAGGTATCTGCATAGCCATTATTGCTACAGCCAGCTGCACCTCAACTACCTCAGAGCCTTCCGGACCTAGCTTTGAAAAAAGTGCACTTGCGCTCCCAGCAATCCAAGCCATCGCAAGCAAGCCACTTATTACCCCCCCAACAATTCCCGCTGTTATTGAAGAGCCTCAACCACAAGTTATTACACTTACTCATAAAATAAGTAAAGGTGAAAGCTTATCAACTATATTTTCTAAGCTTGACCTTAGTAGAAAGGATTTACATGCCATCATCCATTCCAATAAATTAGGTAAGCAATTTGCTTCAATTCGCCCAGGAAAAAACCTATTTGTAGTCACTGACGACACAGGCGTATTACAGCAATTAAGCTATAAACAAAGTAAGGTTAAAACTTTAATTGCTAATCGTCTCGACGATAGGTTTAATGTTGAAATCATTAGCAAATCCATAACAACAGAAATAGTTAACGCCCAAGCAACCATTAACTCATCTCTTTTCCTAGATGGAAAAGCAGCGGGGCTTTCTGACAAAACCATCATGCAACTGGCTAATATTTTTGCCTGGGACATCGATTTTGCACTTAGCTTACGCAAAGGCGATAAATTCACCGTTGTTTATGAAAAATTATTTGTTGAAGGACAAGAGTTCGGTACTGGTGAAATCATTTCAGCGGAATTTGTTAATCAAAACCACGCTTTCACAGCGGTTCGATTTGAAGACAAAAATGGAAATGTTAGTTACTTTAGCCCTGAAGGCAAGAGCATGCGCAAAGCCTTTTTACGCACACCGATTGAATTTGCTCGTATAAGCTCTCACTTCAACCTTAAAAGAAAACATCCCGTTCTTAATAGAATCCGCGCCCACAAAGGGGTTGATTATGCAGCAAGAACCGGCACCCCTATTACAACAACAGGTGATGGAAAAATAACTTACCGTGGTCGTCAGCGTGGCTATGGCCGTGTGGTTATTGTTCAGCATGGACAAAAATACAGCTCCCTTTATGCTCACATGTCTCGCTTTAAAAAAGGGCAACGTGTAGGCAGTCATGTAAAACAAGGTAACATCATAGGTTATGTTGGAAAGTCTGGTTTAGCAACAGGTGCTCACCTACACTACGAATTTAGAGTGAACGGCATACATCGCAACCCATTAACAGTGAAACTACCTCATGCAGAACCTATTAAAAAATCTTTATTAGCAGCGTTTAAAAAACAAACCCAACCTCTTATTGCACAGTTAAATAAAATAAAAGCAAGGAACTTGCTTGCGCAAAATACTCTTTAGCTTCTATGCCTGAGTTGTATATTGGCCTAATGTCAGGAACCAGCTTAGATGGAATTGATGCTGGTTTAGTTGAGTTTGATGGGGAGAAAATCAAGCTACTAGCTTTTGACTATTCGCCCTTTTCTGATGCTATAAAAAATGAAATCAAAGCACTTTCACAAGCCAACGCCCCCGTTCTATTAAAAAGCTACGGGGCAGTTGATACTAAACTTGGTCACTTATTTGCCCAAGCCTGCACGAATTTACTCAAAAAAGCCAATATTTCAAGCTCTGCTGTTAAGGCGGTTGGCAGTCATGGGCAAACTATTTATCATGCCCCGGAAATACCCTCAGCATTTTCTTTACAAATAGGCGACCCCAATATTATTGCTGAAAAAACGGGCATCACAACTATTGCAGACTTTCGTAGAAGAGATATTGCTGCCGGCGGCCAAGGAGCCCCGCTTGTCCCCGCCTTTCATCAAGCTATTTTTAGCCAGACATTTGATTTATCAAAACAAAACATCACCATTGTTAATATTGGCGGCATTGCTAATATTACCTATTTATCTGCTGATAAAACGATTGGTTTTGATACAGGACCTGGAAATACACTTATGGACTATTGGATTCAAAAGAATTTAGACACTGTCTATGATAAAAATGGCTCTTGGGCAAAAAAGGGCAAAGCCAACCCAGAATTACTAAAAGCCTTCAAGCAGGACTCTTACTTTAATTTAAGTATTCCAAAAAGCACTGGAAAAGAATACTTTTCACCCTTATGGCTTAAGGAGAAAACCCACCTTACTCCAAAATGTTGTGTTAATGATATACAAACCAGTCTCTGCCATCTTACCGCTGAAACTATTGCTGAAGCTATTCAAAAACACGCTCCACTAACAGATCAGACTTTAATCTGTGGAGGTGGAATACATAATACTTATTTAATTGACCTTATTAGAAACAATTTAGATCACCCAGTATCGTCTACAGCAGAGTTTGGGATCAACCCCGATCATGTAGAAGCTATGGCTTTTGCATGGTTAGCCAGACAAACAATGAATAATTTATCTGGCAACCTGACAGAAGTAACAGGCGCAAACCAACCCGTTATTCTTGGGGGGATTTATCCAGGGTGTAATGGGTTAAACTGAGAATGAAGACCCACAACCACAAGTTGTACTTGCATTTGGGTTTCTAATAACAAACTGCGCACCCGATACATCCTCTTTATAATCGATTTCAGCACCGTTCAAATATTGGACGCTCATCGCATCAATCAATACAGTAACACCGCCATTTTCAACTTGAGTATCATCATCATTC
>JALSLS010000047.1 GCA_026988195.1 Methylomonas sp. | reverse complement strand
CCTCTTTTTCAAAGGGGGAGGTGAACAGTTACATCTAAAGAATTCTATTCAGCTGATTTGTAGGAGCGTCCGCCCTCGGCGCGATAAAATAATGCTCTTTTCTCTACTTTCAATTACCTTCGCGCCGACTAATGCATGGTCGCACGTAGGTCGAGCAATGCACTAGGGCAGGAAGCCCGTATGTAGAATACGCAGGAGCTATTATCGAGGGAGGGCAATGCTACAAAGCATTTTACTAAAGGAAAGGTGCTGAATAGTCACCTAAAAACTACTCAGATTTGAGTAGCCTATCGCTTAACAACGGCAATATTTGGCCATAAAAAAATAAAAAGGTTAATCGTCAATAAACTGACTTATGAATAATACTCAATAAAACTACAATACTTTTTTAAAGTATCGTGCCCTTCGCTCTCGAACAGGTTCAAAAGCTTTAATACTAGGCGGCATAGCTTCAGTGCTACTAAGGAAAAGATATCCTCCTGGTTCTAATGAATTTGCCATTCTAGTAAGAATATCCACTTTCATCGCATCAGAAAAGTAAATCAGGACATTACGACAAAAAATCACATCAAAACGACCCAGTACAGAGAAAGGCTTTAATAAGTTAAACTGCTGAAACCTGACATTACGTGAAATATCAGCATTAAGCTTATAGCCATCATGAGTTTTATGAAAAAACTGATTCTTATTCTGAACATCTAAACCACGAGATAATGCAAGCTCAGAGTAAACTGCCTCTTTTGCTTCCATCAAAATAGTTTCAGAAATATCCGTCCCAATAATTTGTACACTGCGATTTTTTCCTATTTTTTTATTAGCCTCTTCTGCACACATACTAACGGTATAGGGCTCTTGCCCCGAAGAACAGGCAGCTGACCAGACCTTAACTGTCCCCGTTTTTTTTTCAAATAAATCAGGAAATATCTTTTCCTTTAATTCCAAAAACTGCATATCATCCCTAAACCAAAAGGTTTCATTAGTTGTCATTGCATCAACAACAGCCACTTTTACTTTTGAGCTTAAAGAGCTATTAGCCTGTATAGCATTTGCAAGTTCAGAAAATGAGTCAAAATCAAACTTAGCTAATAATCGACCGAGCCTATTTTTTACTAAGTACTGCTTACTCTCACCTAGCACAATACCGCAAGACTGGCTCAAGAAATTCTGAATAATTTTATATTCACTCTGTATCATTTACAATTTCTCGTCATTTCAACAAGGTCTATATAACGAACATTTAAGCTTCATGCTGCTGATGAAATGCTTTCAGTTGTTCCTGAATAGTTTGTACCAAAATATCGGGTTCGAATTTAGCTAAAAACTTATTCGCTCCAACTTTTTCAACCATAGAAGTATTAAAAACACCACTCAAAGACGTATGAAGAATTAGGTATACACCTTTCATTTCAGCATGGCTTTTAATTTTAGTTGCCAATGTGTAGCCATCCATTCTAGGCATTTCCACATCAGAAATAATCATAGAATAATGTTCAGCAACATTAACCCCATCATCAACCAATTTAGACAGGTGTTCCCACGCTTCTAGTCCATCTTTTAATAGCGTACATTTAATACCTACTTGAGCACATACACGTTTGACCTGGTTTCTTGCCACACTAGAATCATCAACAATTAAAACATGATCATTATCACCCGTGACCTCTACATCAATCATTTCTTCAGCAGCAGATTCCTGGCCACCAATGACTTCTTTCATTACCTTTTCAACATCAATCACTTCAATTAATTCTTTATCAACTTCAGTCACTGCTGTTAAATAACTATTTTTACCCGACCCACCTGGTGGAGCTTTTACCTGATCCCAGCCTATATTTATAATCCTATCTACCGCTCCCACTAAAAAGCCCTGTATTGTACGGTTATATTCCGTCACGATAACATAACTTTCCTTTCCTCTTGCAAGCGCTGGCATACCGATTGCCATAGCAAGATCTAACACCGGAATAGTTTTGCCGCGTAAATGAGCAACACCACAAATAACAGAGTGTGAACTAGGAATCTGAGTTAAAGCAGGACATTGAATAACTTCCTGAATCTTAAATACATTTATTCCATACCGCTGGCGTCCATGCAATTTAAATAATAAAAGTTCAAACCGGTTATGCCCAGCCAACTTAGTTCTTTGATCAACACCATCTAAAATACTGGCCATAAAAAAACCCCATAAAAACGTACATAATAAAAGTATAGCGACTTTACTCAACTTTACTTAAAAAATATTTGGCACGTTTTATGTATGTATAAACATACTGATATGAACATGACAATTTTTTGGCGTAGTCTTATGAAAAAAATTAATTTAATTTTAGGCTTCCTAGTATTACTAGGACACCCCTTGCAAAGTTATGCCAACAAATTCCAATCAATCAGTTCAATTCAAAAAGCAACACGTCAATATGTGAATGATAATTTACCCCATACTACTGACTATAAATTAAAGCTCGGTCAAATTGACAGCCGATTAAAACTTCCTTTATGTTCAACTCCCTTAATAATATCCCCTGCAAGAAACACGCTTAAAGCAGGGCGAAATTCTATTGGGGTCAGGTGTAATAGTAAAAAGAAGTGGGCTATTTACACTTCTGCCATCATCAGCATGTATAAAGATGTCATTGTATTATCCCAACCAATCCAACGTGGGGAAATGTACAGTGCCAGTATTTTACACTCTGAAAAAAGAGAGGTTTCAAATTTACACTCTGGGTTCTTTATAGATCCAAAAAATATTATCAATAAACAGGCAACCCGAAATTTAAGTATAGGCGCTGTTATTTCTCAAGCAAATATAACCGAGCCTAAACTCATCAAACGAGGTGACAAAGTAACCATCAATTTAAGTAGCCGCCTTTTAAATATAAGCATGGCTGGGATTGCCTTAATGGATGGGAAAAAAAATCAGAATATTAGAATTAAAAACATAAAGTCCAAACAAGTAGTACAAGCAACTGTAGTTAGACAAGGTCTTGTCGTGGTCTTTTGATAACGTTAGAATAAACACTAAAGTAATTAACAATTCTGCCGATACCAACTGTAGATAAATACACTATATAGAGGCCTATCATGTCTATTCAACCAATATCAGGAAAAGCAACGCCAACAGCCATTGCAACGAAACCTGCAACGACTGCAAAAGAAAAAAGTGCCGCCCCGCAGATTACTGAAAGTGCAAAAGATAATGTTGACTTTACTGCCGTTGCCAAAGAAATAACCAAAGCATTTGAATCATCACAAGGTACAGCTGTAATAGATGAAAATCGTGTTCAAGCAGTTAAAGATGCATTATCAAAAGGGTCCTACCCTATTAATGCTGAAAAAATTGCTACAAAAATGATTCAAATAGAGCGAGAACAATTTAACAATAGTAGATAATCTTATGATTAATAAAACATATCCCATTGCCGAAAAATTACTGAATACTGGCCTAAATCTAAGCTCTAAATTATTAAACCTGCTAACAACTGAAGCAGAGAGTTTAAAGCAGCAAACTGATTCAACAGTCATATCAAATATTGCTCATAATAAAAAAGAAACTGTTTCTCAGCTCGACCTGTTTTCAAAAAAAATGTCTCAAGTACTCGCAACCGAAAAGTTGCAGATGTCACCTAGTGGTATTGAAGAGTATTTTAAAAAGGCAAAATCTGTTAACCTGAATATCAGCAGATCCACCACTCTCTGGCAAGAAATACTCTCCATTTCTAGGCAATGTAAATTGCTGAATGAAAAAAATGGAGCCAGTATTAATTTACTTGCCCAGCACACACATCGCTCATTACAAATTATAAAAGGTAAGTCTCAACAAGCTACAACTTATGGACGTGACGGTTCTACTTATAGCGAACGACTTTCTAACACCTTAATTTCAGTGTAGACTGCATATTAGAAAAACCTCCGCTGTTAAGGAATGAGAATCAAACAACCTGTGCATTCTAAATTAAAATTAACAGAGCACTAGTGCTAAAAAAATAAAGAGAATACTGCTATGTTAGGGACGTTAAAAACTTTATTCAAAAAAGAAGAAATCATAGCAACCCCTGAGCTAGAGGATTATGTACCCGAACCCGCTTCAAACCCAAATTTCTTGACTGATCAAAAGAAAATTTGTCAACTTCTTAAGAATATTGAAGAAGCATCCCCCTTATGTACCATCATTTTTAAAAGCAGTGATCAAAAGTTTAGCTCTTCCATATTAGATGTTCAATTAGAAAACAATCAAATTATTCTTGATGAACTAATCCCTCCTCATGGTAATAACCTAATGGTAAGAGAGAGCAACATGAGCCTTTCAACTATTTATAACGGTATCCATTTGTCGTTTAAGCTTGATAATATTGATGCAGGCTCATCACGTGGGATTGCTTATTATAAGACTATTTTCCCAAGCAGAATTTATTACCCTCAACGCAGATCCTCCCCAAGAATACAGATTACCTCT
>JALSLS010000046.1 GCA_026988195.1 Methylomonas sp. | reverse complement strand
TCCCATGCTTGCATCACTGCCATTAAGTTAAGCAATGACGCTCAGCGTGGAAACTATCACCTAGCTTGACAACCAGCAGTTACTGGAAATCAGGATATAGGGAAAATAGCGCTGTTATTTTGGGGCGCTGGCTTTAGCCTGCAATGTTTAGTAAGAAAGTAGGCTAAAAAGACTGTGTGCCCTCAGCCATTACTCCTGCATTGCTCTACCTGCATAATCTACATAGATGTAGTGAATGCAGATATTACAGGAGCAAATATCTGTCCATGCACTAGTCGGCGCGAATTAAAACAAAGGCTTTTGCTTTAAAGAGTTAAAGAACCTGTTATATTCGCGCCGAGGGCGGACGCTCCTACATCATCCTTGTCTACTCACAAGCTGAATAGTTACCATTATTTTAAAGCCACACCCAAGCATTAATACATCCGTCGTCTAAACAGCCAAGCAGCAGATGTTAGTGTTACACAGCCAATCAATGCTAAAGGCCAATACTGGGCAACCAAAACTTCTGCTGGAAGCCCTTTAAGAAGAACACCGCGAACGATGACCAAAAAATATCGCAAAGGATTAAGCAAGGTAAAGTCTTGAACAATGCTAGGCATATTAGCAATTGGGGTGGCAAAACCTGACAGGATTATAGCGGGTACGATAAATAAGAATGCGCCTAACAAACCTTGTTGTTGAGTAACAGCAAGTGAAGAAATCATCAACCCAACACCAATAACCGAAAACACAAACAGTACCACACCCAAATATAATGCAGCTAAACTACCTACCATAGGGACTTTAAACCAAAACACTGCTATAAAAATAATAAGCGAGGCTTCAATAATACCTATAATAAGCCCTGGTAATGCTTTACCCAGTAATATTTGAAAAGGTGTTAACGGAGTGACTAAAAGTTGATCAAAAGTGCCTTGTTCTCGTTCACGAGCGATTGATAATGCGGTCACAATAATAGTAACGACTAGGGTTAATAAACCAATAATTCCTGTGACAATAAACAAGCGGCTTTCCAAATTTGGATTAAACCAGGCTCTGATTTGTAATTGTGCAGGTGGTAAGCTCAAATGATGTTGCTTAGCCCAATCCAGATTAAATTTTGCCAGAATGGTTTGCATATAATTAAGGGCTATCAAGGCTGTGTTTGAATCACGACCATCAATTAAAATTTGCACAACTGCTGACTTTCGCCCTGCCATCAAATCACGACTAAAGTGCTGCCCTATATGTAATATTGCCAGTACCTTTTTTGTATCAAGTGCTACCGAAATCTGTTCGTCATGTGTGATCGTTAAGGTTTCATTAAATGCGGGTGAGGCGGTAAAACGAGCAATAAAATCGCGTGAGGCACTGCTTTTATCTTCATTATAGATTGCAATAGGCACTTGATTAAGATCATAAGTTGCACCATAGCCAAAAACAAATAATTGGATAATAGGCGGGACAATTAATACCAAACGACTTTTCTTATCTTTAATAATGGCCAGAAATTCTTTAATCAATAATGCATAAACCATTGCCCACATAATTACTCCAAACGTTGAGGGGCTTTTTTTATAGCCAGACTAAAAAACACCACGGCCATCAATAATAAAGCCGCTGCATTGGGTAAAATAATCGCCCAGACATTCCCGGCCAAAAATACCGTTTGTAGAATGGTCACAAAATAACGAGCCGCAACTAGATAGGTAAAACCTTGTACGACACTAGGCATACTACCAATATCAAAAATGAATCCAGACAAAATAAAGGCGGGTAAAAAGGTGACAATAATGGCGGTTTGCCCCGCAACAAACTGATTTTTTGAAACGACAGAAATTAACAAGCCCATACCCAGAGCAACCAGTAAAAATAAAGTCCCTGTCACTAACAGAACCCAGAAGGAGCCTAATAACGGCACCTCAAATAAAAATACAGCCATAGCAATAGAGAGCAACATCCCCCCCATACCCAGTAAATAATAAGGAATCATTTTACCTAACAATACTTCAAGCATTGAAACAGGCGTAGCAATCATTGCTTCTAATGTACCCCGCTCCCATTCACGCGCCATCACCATGGCGGTTAATAAAGCACCGATTAAGGTCATGATCACGGCGATTAAACCAGGTACCAGAAAATCTTTACTTAAAACGGCACTGTTATACCAGATACGTTGCTCGGCAATGACCGGCTTGGAAATGGGAATACCGCGCACTTCTGCCAAGTGAGTAATCCATTTATTCCAAGCACCTTGAACGTAACCCGATGTTAAGCGTGCGCTATTTGCATCTACTCCATTAATAATGACCTGTATAGCAGGTGAGTTTTGTTTAAATAACTGTCGGCTAAAGTCCCCACGCAAATGGATAATGGCGTTAATTTTTCTAAATTGCATTGCTTTTTTAGCTGATTTCATATTGCCATAATGACGACTCTGGAAATATTCAGACTGAGCAAAACTGGCTGTAAAACCGGCTGTTTCAGTTGTAGGTTTATCAACCACCCAACCGATAGGAATATGTTTAGCATCTAATGACACCCCATATCCAAATAATAACAGTAGAAATACCGGCAAAACAAAGGCGATTGCCAAGCTGCTGGGATCTCTCCAGATTTGTAGAAATTCTTTGATAACCAGCCCTTTTAGGCGTACCTGTCGATTATTCATGATGCCTCAACTAATTGGATAAACGCATCTTCCATGGTTGGATTGGGCATTTCAGGACTACTAATTTGTGCCTTAATTTTAGCCGGTGTGCCTGCCGTTAAAATATCACCATCCACCATTATCACTAAGCGGTCACAATACTCAGCTTCTTCCATAAAATGGGTGGTCACTAAAACGGTCACACCGCTGGCTGCCAGTTGATTAGTTCTATTCCAGAATTCTCGTCTAGCCAGCGGATCTACCCCTGAGGTTGGCTCATCAAGAAATAATATTTCTGGTTCATGCATTAAAGCACAAGCCATGGCCAGACGTTGTTTATAGCCTAGCGGTAACAAACTGCTATCAATATCTTGTACCTCTTCTAAAGCAAATTCTTGTATCGCCCATTGTATTCTTTGTTGACGTTGCTTATTCCGTAAGCCATAAGCACTGCTAAAAAATGACAGGTTTTGACGCACGCTAAGACTGGAGTATAAGGAAAACTTTTGCGACATATAACCTATACGAGCGCGAGCTTTTGCCGCAGCTTTTGCTAAATCCAAACCCACAACACGCAATTGTCCATTGCTACTGGGTAACAAACCGCATAACATCCGAAAAGTGGTGGTTTTACCTGCACCGTTAGCCCCTAATAAGCCAAAAATTTCTCCTCGTTTCACTGAAAAACTGAGCTTTTTAACAGCTTGAAAATCACCAAACCAGCGGTCAACCTGATCAACCAGAATCACTTCTTCATCTGTCATCGCTGTTATTGAAGGCATTGAGGTAGCTGTATGTATACTAGGGTGATAAGCAATTAACTCAGCCATAAAGGCATCTTCCAATCGAGGCTGAGTTGCTTCAATCTGTAGTTTATTGTCATTTTTTGTTAAAAGAGGTAAATCAGGTAATTGTTTGGTCTGGCTAACCACTCGAACTTTATCACCTTGAATCACAGCATCAATAATACCTAGTTGCCCCGTTAAACTCAGCTGTAAGGCTCGGTTGGAGTAATCTTTATGGCTGATTAAATAACAATACCCCTGCATTTTATGTTTAAAAGAATCAGGACTGTTATGATTTAGTTTTTTACCAGCATCCAGAAAAATAACTTCATCACAGCGCTCTGCTTCATCCAGATAAGCCGTGCTTAATAATACGGTCATCGCATTAGTTTTAACTTGATCCTCAATAATAGCCCAAAGCTCCCGGCGTGAGACAGGGTCAACACCAACACTAGGCTCGTCCAATAACAATACTTCGGGTTGACTTAACAAAGTACAGGCTAATCCCAGTTTTTGTTTCATTCCACCTGATAAATTCCCCGCTAGTCGTTGAGTAAACGAGGACAGCCCTGTCATTTGCACCAAGCTATTAAAGCGTTCAAGCCTTAGTTTGGGGCTAACACCATGAAGGTCTGCATAAAGGTTAAGGTTCTCAGCCACACTCAAATCTTCATAAAGACCAAATCGTTGCGGCATGTAACCAATTACCCGATGAACTTGATCGACTTGTTGTTCAGTATCGTAACCCAAGACCTGAATAGAGCCAGCACTGGGTAACAGCAACCCTGCAACCAAGCGTAACAAGGTTGTTTTACCTGCCCCATCAGGCCCGACCAGCCCTACAACCGAACCTTTATGTAGGGTTAATGAAATATCCTGTATTGCATTAACAATATGCTGTTCACTCGCGAATTGTTTACTGACGTGATGTAACTCTATAGCAACGGGCTTAGAAGCTGCTGAATCATCGCTTATCATTATTTGGCACAACTGGTTTTCATTTGTGCAGATGAGTTTAAATCTATATGAACAGTGACCGGCATCCCTAAACGTAATTCATTTTGAGGA
>JALSLS010000045.1 GCA_026988195.1 Methylomonas sp. | reverse complement strand
TTTTATCCCTGCTCAAACCATCTCAATCGTTACGAAGCACACGGATGTGCAAGTGTCGCTCGAAGCAGGATGCTGGTTGCGACCGTAGCTGGCTATGCGCCTCTTGAGATGGTTTGAGCAGAAACAAAAAATCTGCGCAATCTGGGTGGGTTATTTATTGCCAGTTGCCTAAGTAGGATGTGCTGACGACAGGAAGCGCATCAATTTTCTTAATTTAAGGCTATTAACTTTACCTACCAAGAGCCTGCCTTTACCTCTTAAGCGCGCACATTATAACCAAATGATAATACTTCTTAGGTAACAACGGCTCTTATATTTTTTTAAAAATCAAATCCCACACACCGTGCCCTAGACGGAGACCTCGGTTTTCAAATTTAGTTAATGGCCGGTACTCTGGCCGCTCGCAATACCCACTTTCGCTACCTTGGTTAAAAAGCTTGTTGCTAGCCTCCAGTGTTTTCAACATGTCCTTAGCATAATGCTCCCAGTCTGTTGCCGCATGAAAATACCCATGCTGCATTAACTTATTATTTAAAAGCTCAACAAAACTTGGCCGAACAATACGGCGCTTATGATGCTTCCTTTTATGCCATGGATCAGGGAAAAACAAATGCACTCCCGCTAGCATATTATCAGCAATTTTTTGTTCTAAAACTTCAATAGCATCATGATGATAAATTTTAACATTGGTTATTTTTCTTTCTTCAAGCAACAACATTAAATGAGCAACACCAGGGCGGTGCACCTCAATACCTAAATAATTTAATTCAGGGTTAGCTTCTGCCATGGTGGCTAAACTACTGCCATTACCGAAACCTATTTCCAATATTATAGGGGCGTTACGCCCAAACAACTGCGCATAGTCATATGTTTTAGAAGGGTCTAGGCAATAATCATCCCACATATTATCAATAGCTTTTTGCTGACCCGCTGTGGCTCGACCTTGGCGAAGAGCAAAACTACGGATTCTTGGGTGAGATTCTTTTTCAATAACAGTCATTAATTTGGATATATTGAAGTTAAGATTTAGAGGTATGAACTAAGGAATATTATAAGAATGATCCTACCTAAGCAATATAATTTAGTTACAAGGCACTCTGTTAAGAGATAAAAGTTAAGTAAGTTGATGTAGGATGTACTGACGATAGGAAGCGCATCCTACTTATTTTCTTACATTAGGAACGTGTATCGCAGTGAGGCTCTCAGTGGGTAAGCTCATTCTTTTAAGATTCCTAACAAGTTTTAAGCATCATCAAGCTTCCCAAACTAAACAAGCTTGTATCTATTCAGCTTGTGGGCAAACATAACAATGTAGGAGCAAATATCTTTCCATGCACTAGTCGGCACGGAGATAGTTGAAAGCTTTAGAGAAAAGAGCACTATTTTATTCGCGCCGAGGGCGGACGCTCCTACAAAGTATTTCACATCAACTTAAAAGAACAACCCATCAACAGGGGAAGAGGCTGATGCAAAACGTTTTTTAGGCATCCGACCCGCTAAATAAGCTTCTCTTCCGGCTTGAATCCCTTTCTTCATAGCTGATGCCATTAAAACAGGGTCTTTTGCAGCCGCAATGGCGGTATTCATTAATACTCCGGCACATCCTAATTCCATCGCTAATGCGGCATCAGAAGCGGTACCTACCCCAGCATCAACAAGAATAGGAACCTTAGCATTTTCAACAATTGTTAAAATATTATAAGGGTTACGAATACCTAAGCCAGAACCAATAGGGGCTGCAAGTGGCATAACCGCAACACAGCCAATATCTTCCAACCGTTTTGCCGCGATAGGGTCATCATTTGTATAAACCATAACATCAAAACCATCTTTCACTAACACTTCGGCAGCAATCAATGTTTCTGCCACATCAGGAAATAAAGTTTTTTGATCAGCCAGTACTTCTAACTTAACCAGCTTATGCCCACCCAACAACTCACGCCCTAAGCGACAAGTTCTTAAAGCATCTTCAACCGTATAACAACCGGCGGTATTAGGTAAAATAGTATATTTATCAGGTGAGATAACATCGAGCAGATTTGGCTCACCTGGTGTTTGGCCAATATTTGTTCGGCGAATAGCAACAGTGACAATTTCAGCCCCGCTCGCTTCAATAGCAAGCTGAGTTTCTTTCATGTCTTTGTATTTACCCGTCCCTACTAACAAGCGAGAGCTATACTTTTTCCCTGCTAATGTAAAAGAGTCATCTTGCCCCCCACCAATGGCTTGTACAATTTCTAAATTATCATTTGCAGATACCTTTTGATCAGCATACTGATCAAAAGGTAGAATTTCTTTATTTAACTCTATTGCAATTCGCTTTCCTGTTAAATCCAGGTCTTCAACAATATCAGCAACCGTAACGTTTTCACCATACTCACGAGCATCACCATTCACACTTATTTTCATCATTATTCCAGGTTAATGTTTTACAGATCTACGTTTTTGTACTGCCGCCGCTAATCCATTCAGTAAAAGCAAAGTGTCATCCCAGCCCAAGCAAGCATCAGTAATACTCTGTCCGTAAGTTAGCTCTTGGCCTTGAATGTGATCTTGTCGCCCTGCTTTAAGGTGGCTTTCTACCATAACCCCCATAATACGCTTATCCCCATGACTAATTTGCTCAGAAACATCATCTCCAACAACCAATTGACGCTGGCATTGCTTTAAGCTATTAGCATGACTAAAATCAATCATGATATTGGTTGGTAACCCTGCTTTTTCCAGACCATCCGCTACTTTTTCAACATTAACGGCATCATAATTAGGCTCATCATTACCGCCTCGTAAAATAATATGGGCATCTTCATTGCCCGTGGTAGAGAAAATTGCAGAGTTTCCTTGCTTAGTTACCGATAAAAAATGATGCGGGTTCATCGCTGAATTAATGGCATCAATAGCCACACCAATTCCGCCATCCGTTGCATTCTTAAACCCAACCGGGCAAGACAAACCAGAAGCTAATTCTCTATGAACCTGGCTTTCCGTTGTTCTTGCGCCAATAGCGCCCCATGCAATTAAATCAGAAATATATTGCGGTGTTATTAAGTCCAAATACTCAGTCGCAGCAGGAATTCCTAAACTGCTTAAGTCTAGCAATAATTGCCTAGCAACTCTTAAGCCTTTATTAATATTAAAACTTGCGTTAATTTCAGGGTCATTAATTAGCCCTTTCCAGCCAACAGTTGTTCGTGGTTTTTCAAAATAAACCCGCATAATAATAACTAAATCTTTTTGCAGCTCATCCTTTGCTTTTTTTAATAGCCCGGCATATTCTTTTGCTGCTTTAGTATCATGAATAGAGCAGGGGCCAACAATAACAACCAGCCGGTCATCGTCCCCAGATAAAACCTTATGAACATCATTTCGTGCTTGCAAAATAGTATCGGCAGCAGTTTGAGTCATTGGAATTTCTTCATGAACCTTAACAGGTGAAACCACCTCTTTAGTATTACTGATTCTTAAGTCATCGGTATTAAATTTACTTTGCATGGTATTTACTGGCAAACGCTTATTGACTATTCTATAAAACCAGATATTTTAACTGTTTTATTGCTGTACGTGTATTTATAATTTAATAACAGTTCTGCTCGCCGTAGCTTTATCATTTATGAATAATCTTTTTCCTATTAATAAGGTTATGATATGATTTTCAATTAACTCGAATTTTAGTCGAGGCAATGCTGTCACAACTAACTTATACTTCACACAATCACGACTGTGCAAGGTATAGATGACACATTGAAAATAATTATTATTAAATTCTCACGATATACAGAATAAAGCCTGTCATTTAGATTAATAAGGAATATTTATGACCTTTTCTCGTCGCCCCATTCAGTACTTAATTCTTACTGTATGTAGCTTAACCAGCATCACAGCTTATTCTGAGCCTTTAGGCTCAGCTATAAGCATTGAAACGTCTAATAATAGTGCTGCAATTAAATCACAAAAGAAAATAGATGGTTTAAGTAATAAAACGAGAAAAATGCTCGCTCAATATAGATCAGCAACACACCAAATTAAAACACTAACGACCTACAACCAACATATCAAAGCATTACTTTCTTCCCAAGAACAGGAGAAAGCTTCTCTAGAACAACAGTTAACTGAAATTGAAACCACACAACGAGAAGTTGTTCCTTTAATTTTACGTATGCTAGATAGCCTTGATAAGTTTGTCGCGCTAGATTCACCCTTTTTGCCCGAAGAACGATCAGAGCGTATAGCAAAACTTAAACAAATGATGATTAGGGCCGATGTAACGAATGCAGAAAAATATCGCCGAATTTTAGAAGCTTATCAAATAGAAAATGATTACGGTAATACCATAGAAGCCTATCGCGCAGATTTAACTTTAGAAGGCGTTACCAGCTCTGTTGATTTTTTACGCTTAGGCCGGGTAGCATTGTATTACCAACGTTTTGATGGTAGCGAAACAGGCTACTGGGATAAAGAAAAAAGGCAATGGCTACCTTTATCTGACGATCACCGAAAT
>JALSLS010000044.1 GCA_026988195.1 Methylomonas sp. | reverse complement strand
AAGACCTAATGGAATGGTCCGCCTCACTTTATAAAAGGCTTCAAATGAGCCATGATGTAAGTAACGACAAAACATCAAAATAAAAGAGAGGCAAACCGTGAATAATAATAACTCAAAAGGTAAGGTAACAGTACTAGGAATTGATTTGGCAAAGAATAGCTTTCAACTTCATGGTGTTGATGAACAGGGAAAGAGAGTGCTTAAAAAGAAACTGACTCGAAAACAATTGGTTGCCTTTATTGCACAATTACCCCCTTGTTTAATAGGGCTTGAAGCCTGTGGTGGCGCACATCACTGGGTGCGTATTTTTAGTGAATTGGGACATACCGTTAAAATGATAGCCCCACAATTTGTTAAACCCTATGTTAAATCCAATAAAAATGATGCCGTGGATGCGGAAGCTATTTGTGAAGCAGTTCAACGCCCGAGTATGCGCTTTGTACCCAGCAAAAGTATTGAACAGCAAGATATCCAAAGCGTTCACCGAGTTAGAAGCTTATTGGTAGGTAGACGAACCGCACAAGCCAATCAAATACGAGGATTGCTGATAGAATATGGTGTTGTTATTCCTCAAGGTATCAACCAGCTTAGAAAAGCCATCCCCGACATACTTGAGGATGCGGAAAATTCATTATCCTCTTACTTTCGTGAGCTACTCCGGGAGCTCTACGAAGAAATCGTTCACTTTGATGAGCGAATAGAAACCATAGAGCTGAAATTAAAGGTGATCAGTGAGCAAAATGAAGACTGTCAACGATTACTCACTATTCCTGGGGTTGGTTTGTTGACTGCCACCGCCTTAATAGCAGCGATAGGTGATATATCAGTCTTCAAGAGTGGGCGTGAACTAGCCGCGTGGATAGGTTTAGTGCCACGCCAACACTCCACTGGTGGCAAACCGAGATTATTAGGCATTAGTAAACGGGGAGATACTTATTTGCGAACCTTATTAATTCATGGAGGGCGGTCAGTCGTCAGGGTAGCACACAAGCATCAAGATAAACGCAACCAATGGATAGGCGAGATTAAACAAAGGCGAGGAGAAAATATCTCGAATGTGGCTGTAGCCAATAAAAATGCAAGGATTGCCTGGGCTTTATTAACCAAAAAGCAAGACTATTGTGTCATAGGAGTATAAGGTGAAAAGAACCTATTTAAAACACTCAATAGAGGCTTCGCCCCTAGCCGCTAAGCTAACCCCACCCTCGCCGGAAGGCAGGCGCCTGAAAAATACAGGCACCTGCTCAATAGGGTATTTTTGATTTTTCGGTTATCAAGGACTACTCGGCACAAGTGCCTGAGTTCCTCCTTGACAACCGAAAAATCAAAAGAGATCGACGAACAGAAATAGAATAAATTAAAGTTTACAACGAATTGCGTGGATAAAATTTAAGTGATGGCATAAAAGATAACATCTACATTCCAACGAACCTGGCGGGGTCACGGGCTCATTTGAAGCCGAAGACCTGATGAGGCGGGAATGTGCGGATTCCATCAGGGCCAGAGATTAATAAAAATCTCACCTAAAGGCCGGATATATGGAAGCAATATTTCTTTATGTTACGAACAAATTTTACTTGCAATACGGGGCGGACCATATATGACACCATTTTATAGTTGGATTCCTCTCAAAAACCTGTCAAGCTCTTTTCAGGTTTTTTTGTGTTGATTTTTTTGTCAACAATATGTACGATTAGCGGACATATCACAGGAAGAACGAATGACGTGCAACCTATATGAACGAAAACAGGGTTTATACTACTGGACATACCGTACAGAGGAGTTTATGTATGTCCAAAAAAATTAATGCTGAACTGAGTGCTTTTGGTAAGCGGTTGGCAAAACTACGCAAAGCCGCTGGGTACACTCAGCAACAACTAGCTGATGAAATTAACGCAACACGTAGGATGATTGCTTACTATGAATCGGAAAGCCAACACCCACCTGCTAATATGCTGGTGGATTTAGCTAGAGCACTGAATGTCAGTGCGGATGAATTGCTCGGGGTTAAACCCATTGAGAGTATGCCTGTCAGTAGTCGGCTAGAACGCCGAATTAGGCAGATTGAAAAGCTTAGCCCTAAACCTCGACAACAAATCGCTCAGTTGATTGATACACTTGTTGAAGCTGAGCAACTAAAACAAAAAGCTAACGCTAATTGATTACAGGAGAGAATAATGGAACAGATTGCTAATTTACATATTGAAAAATTACCAGAAGGCGTTTATCTCGCCACTTGTGATGATATTCCTGGTTTGATCGCCCAAGGTCGCACTATTACAGAAACGGTAGAGATTGCCCGTGATGTCGCCAAGAAACTACTGGAGGCGCAAGCTGAACGGCATCAACAAAACAAGCTTGTCTCGGTGAAGGATTCGTTTGATTATCCGCTGATTCTGGGCAGCTAATGGGAAGACTGGCTGGGTTTAAATATCGGCAAATTATCAAGAAGCTGAAAAAGTTGGGATTTGAGTTTGATCGACAAGCCGCTGGTAGCCATGAAATCTGGTTTAATCCAGCGACCGATAAATACACGACTATTCCTAATCATCCTGGGGATATGCCTGAGGGAACATTGAAAGCGATTCTCAGGCAAGCAGGAGTTGCTACTGAGCAGTTTTTGAATGTATAGCGAGAAAGCCTTTTTGCTTTACTGTTAAATAATAGAAAACTCGAACTTCTCTCCATCAAGTGTTTCACCATAAATAGTATTATTACGGACATGATATGTATCTATTATGTCGGAACACAACTTAATCCACTTCTCCTTTCCATCAAAAGTTAAACCGACAAACCCCGTTTCATCTTGAAAAAAAACACCGTCTAAATAAGTAGTAATGAATTTATGGAATACTGTCGGAACTTTATATCTAAAAACCAGCCTCCCTCTACTTGCGTCGAATCCTGCTACGGTATCAGTGATACCAACATAGACCATATTATCGTGTAAAAAAACTTCTGGTGACAACCCAACATCAGGAAAGCCAATAGGTATGCATATATTTTTTTTATTAAGCGTTAAATATCCCCATGCATTAGAATCTTCAGTTATCAACTCATCAAAAACTTGATTATCGACCAAAGATAGGCGAGCCAGCATATCATTTCTAGAATCACATTGAACCCAACTTACTTTATCCATAGTTTACTTCGCAATAATTGTGATAGCTTTTCCAGCCTCTTCTACAAACTGAGCCTTTGAACCTGTGCCTGTCTTACCAGGCAAGAAAAACTCTCTCAAATTCCTACCAGGGACATTTGAACCACCTTTAACTATTGAAGATGGGTCATTAAATCTTCGGGTAACTTCCGCACAATTTTGAGCAGTATCAGCAATACCTATTCGACCGGCATTTCCGCGAGCACGTTTGGCATTATTCGCACTAATGTTCTTGTTAAAAAGAAAATCAAGTTTACGATTACCTTTACCAAAATTTAATCCCCTCTTTGTAGCATTAAGATATTAAAAATTCAGCCATTGAAACCATAAGTCTATTATTCTGACTTAACATCACTCCAAAATCAGAACCAGCATCATAGAAAATAGCCCACTCTCCAGAATCCCCAAATAGATAATAAGAGCCTTCAATTGTACAATCATACAATGAAGCATGATTTTCCCTTAAGTCTTTAAGCACACTATCGTTACTCAATAAACCCGATGCATTAAGTTGAATACTCTTTTGCACTACACAGCAATCAAGATTAGTATAAATTACGTAAAGGTCAATATCTCCAACTAATGAACAAAGAACTTCAATAAACCTATCACAATTGATTGGGTCATAATCGAAGTGCTCTCGGCATTGCCAGTCGATGGTATTTGCAAATGCCGAAACATATTCAGATAGGATCTGAAAACAATTATGGAGCTTCTTATCGATTAATGATAGTAAGTTATGATTACTCACAATCATAACCCTTGGTTTAATCTAATAGCTGAAGTCGTCTTACCATTTGTTATGACTTTAGCTGAATCCCCAACACCAGAAGTAGCATTTGGATAAAATCGATATACCTTGCCATTTCCATTAGTTAGTACATGACCAGTACCCCCATTTTGAGCGGGAAATGCTTTCTTCGTGAAACCACTGCTTTCAAGATTCTTAATTGCCTGTTCCGTTGATAAATTAGTATTAATTTGAATTGGACTTTTTCTAGTCAACCCTTTTTCAATGCTAATTTTGGTAAACGGTGCATTCTTTGCAGCATCATCAGCATACCGAAGCTTAGTAATACCAGCAGGTAACCCTGGTACTAATACCGCTAAAGAATCAGCACCTAAATCGACATATCCTTCTGAAACAGTATTTTGATTACCACTAATATAGCCATAAGCAATTTTACCCACATCATAAATGACATTAAGTACATCCCAAGGTGTTTCAACACATTCCCCACTAGGATCCACAAACCTAACAGGATTATTATGCGCATAAGCATACATATTCTGTGATTCAGGCACGGCCATATAACCCGAAAAAGGATCTCGTGATATA
>JALSLS010000043.1 GCA_026988195.1 Methylomonas sp. | reverse complement strand
TAAACTCTGATATGTCGGGTCTTGATCAAGAAATTAAAAAATATAAATTACGGAAACAAGAGACCATCAATACCATTAATACCAAGCTTGCTAATTTAAATGCAAAAAAACAGGCTGTTATTGCCGACATGGATTACCAAATTAATATCCTTCAACTCCGTTTGAAAATGAATGCGGACATGATCAATAGTATTTCTGGAAAAAATGGCAAAAAAACGGATATTCAAAGTACTGAATTAAAGGATCTAAAAAGAAAGCGACATTTTTCAGTCAAGGCTATTCAAGCTGAAATTGATGGTTTATCTCAGCAATTAAATGCAAGCAAGCGGCCTATTGATGAGCATATAAATGAGTTACATACTCGAAAAAAAGAGTTACAACGCCAAAGTGTCAGCTTAAAAGTTAAAGCTCAGTTTGACGGTAGAATTGGTAGTGTCAATTTTAAAGCGGGTGAGCTAGTCTCACCCTTTCAACCCATAATGAGCGTTCACAGTCGTATTCCTCGCTATATTAAAGGCTATATAAATGAAAATATTCTTAATGATGTGAAGGTCGGTCAAAAAGTTTGGGTAAATTCGATTTCCTTGAAAAAAGGAAACAACTCTATGATAGGTGTCGTTGAAAGTTTGGGAAATAGAATTGTTGAGTACCCTGAACGTCTTAAAAAACATCCCATGGTTCCAGCCTGGGGACGGGAAGTTATCGTTCGACTAAACAATGTTGACAATTTATTGTTATTTGGGGAAAAGGTTCAAGTTCTATTGCAAAACCCGCAACAAGGTGAGGAAAGTGGGTTTGTTATTAGTGATGCCAAGGCTTCACCTGAAAGTGTATTTGATAGCCAGTCTTCAGTGCAGACCATAAAATCGAAAGATTCAACTATAGCAGCAGGTAAAATTGAGGCCTCAGGTATTGTATGGAATCCAGTAGCAGGTCATTATTTACTGATTAGTGATGAGAAATCTAAAAATCAGGACAACCTCTTTATCATGGATGAAATGGGTGTTGTTTTAACCAGTTTATCAGTGCAAGAGGGAAAACAGTTCAAAATAGATGATTTAGAAAGTATTAGCATTGATAGCGATTTTGTTTATATTTTAAGTTCACTATCGCATAGTAAAAAAGGCAAATTAAAACCTAAACGGAAAAAAATATTACGTTTTAAATATCAACAACAGCGTATAACCGAGCAGCAAGAAATTAATTTATACGAAGTGCTCACTGCGATAAAAGAAGCCCAAACAAGCGATAGAACGTTGGTTTCATTTTTAACTCAGGCGATAGAGAATCATAGTATGGATATAGAATCTCATTTTGTTAAAAACAATGATTTATATCTGGGGTTTAAAGCACCTAATGCAAGTAACCATAATACCTTGATCATACGGTTACACGATGTGCAAGCAATGTTTGATGGCAAAATTCCGCAAGCAGAAATTTGGAAAAATATAGCTTTACTTGATCCTGAAACAGGTGAACCGATGCAACTTTCAGATATGGTTATGGCCTATAAACAGTTATTTTTACTCAGTGTATCGCGTTCCTCAGCACAAAAAAGTGTCTTATGGCGCTATCAGCCTAAAGATAAAACAATTGAGTACATTAAGCAGTTTTCTGATTTAAAAGCGGAAGGCATGAGTTATCGTCAGGAACAATCCATGTTTATGGTGGTGTTTGATGAAGGCAAAAAAGCAGCGCCTAAATATCTTACTTTTCCTTACTCAATCAAGCCAAGTATCTAATGAAAACTAAAGTACTATTGACCTTATCAATACTAAGCAGTCCTTTGTATGCACTTGCAAACGACCCTTACAATGATTTCTTAATGGCTGCACAGTCGGATGTGAATGCCGTTGCTTACGATAATGCTAGCTTGCCTGAGATGAATAAAATAGGATCATGGATTGAAAATGCCCAATTCAGGTTTAACTCCGGAACCCCAGCCAACAATATTGATATTAAAAAAAATGCGTTAGTCTACGAACTCAGGCTAGAACCTAAGGCATGGGGGCAACGTGCGATAGAAAAAGAAATATTAAAGCTACGTAATGACCAACAAAGTAATAGCTATAATCAACTGTTTAATTCAGCATTGCAAAAACGCTACATTAGATTGTTAGATTACTTTGAACTACGCAGTAAGCTGCGATATTTACTTGGAACAGCAGAAGTGTTAACCCAAGAAACGGGGCTATTACAGAGTCAGGTAGCCAGTGAACAATTCAATCCTGGAAAGTTATTGGATACTGAAGAGGCATTAAAACAAAATCACAGTCTAGTTAAATTGTATCTGATTCGCTTAAATACCTTGCAATCTGAACTAGGTTTTCCTTTGGATACTACTGACAGTATCAAAACCAAACATGACACTGATTGGCTTGTTAATGTCACTGAAATTCATCAGCTGTTATCAGCATATACTGTGGAAAACAAGTTTGTACCTGATGTCTTAAATGCACAATTAAAATTGAAATTATCACAATCAGAAAATAAGTTGATAAAAGCAAAGCAGCAATTAGGTGTCAACTTGCTGACATTTGAATATGGGGATAGGAAAAATGATGAGCTGGCATTCCAGATAGGTATTAATATCCCACTAGGGACTAGTTTTGATGATATAAAAAATCAAAACACTCTTTATACAGCACAATCGCAATTAAATACTAGCATAGTAAACACTAAGCAATTGCTGAACGAAATAAGCAGGGAGGTTGCTTGGCTAGCAGAAAATTCGAAATTGATACGCAATCAAATTAAACGCGGTGGGAAAAATTTACAAGCGGATTACACTAAAAACAATCCTTTTTTAATGATTAGCCTACGTAAGACGATTATTGATAATAAACAAAAAATAGCTAATATCAACCGTGACGCGCTAAGCTTATATGTTAGCCATCTAGCTTTATCAGGGCAGTTGGTACAGCACCCATTACGCAACTGGATTCAGCAAGGTACACCCTTATTAACTCAGGAAAAGGATTATTAATTATTATGTCAGAAATTCATACCTTACCGCCTGTTCTAGAACGCTATGAACTCAAATACCTGATCCCTTGGGATTATGTTGAGCCTATCACGGACTTCCTTAATGTGTATTGCTCTTTGGATTATTATTCTGAGATTGCACAAGACAATAATTATTTTTATAAAATAAGCACTTTGTATCTTGATACGCCAAACTATGAGTTTCTCAGGCAACGCGTGGAAGGTAAGGCAATACGGTTTAATATGCGTGCTCGTGCTTATGGCGATGGCGAGAAAGCCCCTTATTTTTTGGAAATAAAGAATCGTACCGGTATTTCTGGCGTAGTAAAAAAATATCGCGCGACCGTTGGTGAGCAGCATTGGCCTAGTATTTTAACCGACCCAAGTTTCAGACCATTAGAATCGGATTCCAGTGCAGAAAAAGCCAATAAAGAATTGTTTTTAAGGTTAGCGATCTCTTATGCGATTGAACCGAAAATATTAACTAAATATCAAAGAAGAGCCTTTTTTTCTAATGTTGACAAATATGCAAGGGTAACCATGGATACCAATATGCAATACCGTCTTGAGAGCGATTATAGCGTTTGTTCCAATTATGGTATGACCAATTATGACAACGAAACTATCTATGCCTATAACACCCATAGTGATGCTAACGTAATTTTAGAATTAAAGTGTGATGTTGCAGAGGTGCCCTATTGGATGCTCGACTTAATCAGGCTGTTTGATCTTAAACAGTTAGGATTTTCTAAATATGTTAGTAGTACCCTAGTCTCTCGTTATGATAATGGCGATAACTATATGCCATTTGACCGAGAGCCTTGTCTTGCATACAGGTAAAATAGTCCCAATAGTCAAACTCTGTTTCGTAACCCCTCCTTCTTAACTTACCTCGGGTTTCTACCATTTTTACAATGAGTACACCTAAACATTACTGTAATATTTGAAATAAATCTGGGCGCCTGAAAGGAGAAGGTTTTAATTATTATGAATAGAAAAAATAATCTACCCAGATTGAGCAAAATTTTTTATTTCTGATCAAACTTGGTAATTAGCTTTGCCCTATTTGCAGGGCACCAAAAGATTTTTTAAAAATGGTTGAGTAATTTTAAATTTCGCGTAGACAGGTATGCGGAATTTCAAAACCTGCTGATGTTGTATTGACAATAAGGCTCTGAAACGTAACTGTCGTTCAGCCCCTCTTCTTTGGAAAAGAGGGGTTAGGGGAGATTTTATTAGACAAATCCCCCTTTTTCAAAGGGGAGAAGTGAACTGTTACTCTGAAACAACTAAGGAATAAGGGTTTAATAATACCCGAAACTAGGTTTATAGGGTGTGCTGAGGTACGAAGCGCATCACACCCTATAACCGTTTTATTTTTTCAAGGTGAAATATGGTATTTTTTTAAATTACCCTCTTCCAAAGCCCAATAGTTTTCTATCAACAATCATCTTTGCAATAGCTTCGGGTACATCACTTTCCCAGCTGCCTCGCCCTTTTTTAATACCCTTTAAGA
>JALSLS010000042.1 GCA_026988195.1 Methylomonas sp. | reverse complement strand
TGAGCCCACTCTATCAACGACGGCTTCAACGGCTGAATTGAGTAATTCAACAATCATTACTAGTACAACTGAGGCAATCAGTAAAATTATTTCGACCTTATTGTCAGTTAGCCAAAATGCCAATGGTACCGCTACCATTAAGGCAATAACTTCTTGTCTAAACGCCTCTTCATGCTTCCAAGTTGCCTTAAACCCAGCAATGGAAAAAAAGATGGCATTCACAAATCGTTTGATACCTTTTTCATTATAATAAGTCATTTTTTAATAAATTCCTTTTATTCCTCTATCATCGCTTGATATGCGGAAGCATGCATTAGGCTATCTACCTCCGCTAAGTTATCGGCTTTTATACAAAAAAGCCAAGTATCATAAGGCTCATCATTAACTTGCTCTGGGGCATCAACAATAGCTTCATTAATAGCGACCACTACTCCAGTCACTGGGCTATAGAGATCAGATGCCGTTTTTACAGATTCAACAACAGCACACTGTTCCCCGGCATTAACCTGCTTACCTATTTCAGGCAAGTCTATATAAACCAAGTCACCTAACTCTTCCTGTGCAAAATCAGTAATCCCAACGCGAACAATATTATCTTCTACTTTTGACCATTCATGGCTCTTTGCATACTTTAAGTTTTCTGGCAGTTCACTCATTTTATTTTCCATTTAGACTAAATAATAGGTAAAGGATAACCTGCTCTTCATTAAAAACAACAAAAATATTTATTTCTGCTAAAAACTCATCGTATAATCTTTGCAACTCACTTCTAAAAGCTTTCTATGAACCGCCAACAACTACCTTTATTACTTTGTTTTTTAACTTTTTTCAACTTTAATATTCTAGCTGAAGATGAGGATGCCGATACAGAGCAAAAAAATATACAAGTCATTAATGGACAGGTTGTTATTGAATTAGAACAAGAAAGCCAAACCGTATCAGGCCTTAAATCTCAACAATTCAAGCCAATAAAATTTCAAAAAGAATTTATTGCTTACGGTAAAGCAATCAGCATAACCCCTTTGCTCACCCTTCGTAGTCAATATCAAACGGCCTTATCTAAACAAGCAGGTGCAAAAGCGCGCTTATCTAAAGCAGAAGCAACCATTGCTCGCCTACGTAGATTACACAAAAATGAAACGGTATCTACCCGAAAATTACAAACCCAACAATCTCAATGGCTATCTGATTCTGCTATTTTTAATGAACTATCTCATAAAAGCACTGTTATTATCAATAACAGTATATTGCAGTGGGGAGCCACCATTACCCACTGGGTGACAGACCTTCATTCAGCGCAATTTAAAAAGTTGCTAGCAACAAAATCAACCTTACTCACTCTAACCCTCCCAGCAAAAAACTTCCCCCTCACTCAAGTTGACAATATTGTTATTAGCCCTACGGGTGATCGAGAAAACGCTTTTAAAGCATATTTTGTGAGTAAGTTACCAATGGTTGACAGCTTATCTCAGGGCTTACAGTATAGTTTTTTAACGGATGATCCCCATATTCAACCGGGTATGAACTTTACTGCGTGGATCCCGCAACAAAACACACAGTACACAGGTATTATTATCCCAGAATCGGCTTTAGCTTGGCACCTTGGACAATCTTTTGTTTTTATAAAAATAGATGATGAGCACTTTATTCATAAAAATATTAGTCAGCCTATAAAAGTAGCAAAAGGTTATTTTATTGCTGAAACACTCGCTGATAATGAAGAAGTTGTTGTTACTGGTACTCAAATGCTATTGTCACATGAATTTAGATCACAAATTCCTGATGAAGATGATGATTAGATAACCGTCTAAGAACCCAGCCTCCCCTCCCCCTTACTGCCATTAAGTTAAGTGACAGGATGTGCTGACGATAGGAAACGCATCATGCCGAAAGATGCGCTTCGTACCTCAGCACATCCTGCTAATGATTATCTTAACTTAATGGCATTGAGCCAAACCTATTTGCTAAAAGATAATATGCTATCAACCCTCGTTCGCTTTTCAATTCGATTTTATGGTGTCGTTATCGCCTTAGCGATTATTTTGTTTTTCTATGGTAGTTACCGTTTCGCCTCTGCAGGCTTGGATATTTTTCCTGAGTTTTCACCCAAACAAGTCATTATTCAAACTGAATCACCCGGACTTTCAGCTGAACAAGTTGAAATTTTAGTCACTCAACAAATTGAAGCCAGTATTAGCGGCTTAATCGGTCTAAAATCTATCCGTTCCGAGTCTATTCAAGGCCTGTCTATTGTGACCGCTTTATTTGTTGAAAACAGTGATATTTATAGAAATAGGCAATTAGTCAGTGAACGTTTAAGTAGTTTAGCTGGGCGTTTACCTAAAGGAGTAGAGCTTCCAGTTGCAGTTCCTCTATCCTCTTCATCGGCTACCGTGCTTACTATCGGTTTAAATTCTGAGAATAACAGTTTAATGCAATTACGCAGTTTAGTTGACTGGACAATTGTACCTCGTTTGCTAGCTGTGCCTGGTGTTGCAGATGTTAATGTTTTTGGTGGAGAAATCCAGCAATTGCAAATCCAAATCAGGCCATCTCAGTTACATCGCTTTAATTTAGCGGTTGAAGATATTGTCAAAGCGGCCGAACAAGCGGGGAACATTCAAGGCGGAGGCTTTATTGAAAACAAAAACCAACGTTTTACCATTCAAATTTCAGGCCAAGCCAACACCCCCGATCAGTTTAACAAAATTATTATCAAACGCCAGAATGGAAAAAATATTACCCTAGGCGATGTGACTAATATTACTTATGCGGCAGAGCCAGCCATTGGTGCAGCACAAATAAAAGGTAAACCCAGTATTGTGATGATGGTTATTGGCCAGTTTGGTGCTAATACCTTATCTGTCTCTAAACAGGTGGAGTCAGCTCTTACAGAATTTGATGGTATGTTTGAAACACAGGATATTAATTTTTACCCCCGCTTATTTCGCCCTGCCGATTATATTGAAACCTCTTTAGCCAATCTATCAGGCCATTTATTATTGGGGGGCTGTTTTGTGCTTATTGTTATTTTTCTCTTTTTATTTAATCTACGCACCGCGCTAATTTCTGCCACTGCCATTCCTATCTCTCTTATTACTGCTCTGATTATTTTAATAGAGAGCGGTGTTAATTTGAATATTATGGTTTTAGGGGGCTTGGCTATTGCGCTAGGAGAGGTGGTTGATGATGCTATTATCGATACAGAAAATATTTTTCGGCGTTTACGAGAGAACCGTTTACTTAGCCAACCTAAAAATATTGCTACCGTGGTTTACAATGCATCAATGGAAGTCCGTAGTTCAGTCGTTTATGCCAGCTTTATTGTGGCCTTAGCCTTCGTGCCCTTGTTAACTTTATCAGGTGTTGCAGGTCGTTTATTTTCACCCCTAGGCCTTTCCTATATTCTTGCCATTTTGATGTCCCTGCTTGTTGCTCTAACTCTAACACCGGCACTCTGCTATGTGTTTCTTGGAAAAAACAATAGTGCTTTCAATGACAGTCAAGAGCCCCCCTTAATTAACTGGCTCAAGCCCCGCTACAAAAGCACATTAGAATGGGTGAACCGTCACTTTAAATTTGTTATTAGCAGTAGCATTATTATTTGTATTATCGGCTTGTTAACCCTTTTTAATCTGGACAATAAATTTCTCCCCGAATTACGTGAAGGCCATTATATTGTTCATACCACTAGTATCCCTGGAACTTCGTTACAAGAATCTATTCGTATCGGTTCAGCGATAACCCAACAATTTTTAAAAATACCGGGCATAGAGTCTGTCTCCCAGTGGGCTGGAAGGGCAGAACGTGGTGCAGATACCTTTGGTAGCCACTACAGTGAATACGAAGTCCGCTTAACACCGCTCTCAGGTGCTGAGCAGCAACAAGTCCTAAACCAATTAAGAGCAGTGTTAGCTAATTTTCCTGGTATTTTATACGAAGCCAATACCTTTTTAACCGAACGGATTGATGAAACCATCTCTGGCTATACCGCTCCTGTTGTGGTTAATATTTATGGTAACGATCTAGATGTATTAGATAATAAAGCGCAATCAGTTGCCCACATTATCCGCAGTATTGAGGGGGCCAGTGATGTGCAACTAAGGTCACCTCTAGGCACACCTCTTCTGCAAGTACATTTAAACCTGGATAAGTTGCAATTGTGGGGTTTAAATCCTGAGCAAGTTATTAATACTCTGCAAACAGCTTATCAAAGTAAAATTACCGGAAAAAATATTCAGGGCAATCGTATTTATAATGTTGCAGTTGCCTTGGCTCCAGAATTAAGGTCACAACCTGAGGCGATTGCTGATTTACCCATTCGTACAACAGATGGTCGGTTAATCCGCTTATCTCAAGTGGCTGATATTAGACATTCAGAAGGACGTTACAATATTATTCACCAAGGTGCACAAAGAAAACAAACTGTTACCAGTCATGTTATTGACCGTGATATGAACTCATTTATGCAGGAGCTAAAAAGTAGAGTGCTTAATGAAGTGAC
>JALSLS010000041.1 GCA_026988195.1 Methylomonas sp. | reverse complement strand
TTTGAATCTATTACAGAAAGAAGCTTCAAAACTAAGCATTAAAAAGAAAAGACTTAAAGCAGCTTGGAATGACAAATTCCGCTATAAAGTGTTATTCGGCTTATGATTTTAATGCGTTTGCCCTGCCATCCCCCCCCCTTTTTTACACTTTTTAGTAAAGCAACAAAGAAAGATAAAGTAGCCCTATTTTTGGGGAATAGAGGGGTTGGCAGGTGTTTTTAACTGATAAAATTATGGGTTTCCTTAATCGAGCACAAGTTTGGTAGAGATAAAGCAAATGCTCGATAGTGTTTTCATCGATACAAAATATACTGGAAACTGCTTGTGCAATCATATCAATCGAATCTGACCCCTTTAATTTTGAGTTTAAGAGGATATCTAATGTAATTGTGGCTAATCGTTTATCTGATGATATTAGTGATATTGAAAATAAAGTGGTAACACGTGATTTGTTTGGGAATGACTCATAATAAAATGAATCTCCAAAATCTTGATATTTTAACTAAACTTAGCTAGACTATTTTAATTAAGATTAACAGCAAAGAATAATTATGCTACAAATTAATATACACGAAGCAAAAACACATTTATCTCGCCTGATTGAACAAACACTGTCAGGGAAAGAAATTGTTATTGCTAAACATGGAAAGCCAGTAGCTCGTTTAGTTCCTTACACTAACACTGTTAAAAAGCGTAAGCCAGGCAGTTTGCAGGGTAAAATTAAAATGACTACTGATTTTGATGCTCCTTTACCGGATGATATAGCTAAATCTCTTGGTATTTTATAGTGAATTACCTTCTTGATACTCATACTTTTCTTTGGTGGTTGAGTGATTCTGATCAACTAAGCAGACAAGCAAAGAAAATCATTAGCGATAGTGATAACCGTATTTTTATGAGTTGTGCTAGCCAATGGGAGATAGCGATTAAAGTTTCTATTAATCGCCTAACATTCCCTATGGATGAAATGGAGACCGAGCTGGTTAAAAATGGCTTTGAATTATTAAACATCACCACTCCTCATATCAATCAAACAACTAGCTTGCCTTTACATCATCGAGATCCTTTTGACAGAATGTTAATTGCACAAGCTCAAAGTGAGTCGTTAATCTTGATTAGCAAGGATCATATTTTCCCCGAGTATGATATTAATTTAGCTTGGTAGTAATTATCAGTGAATTGTCGTCACTAAAGAATCTGACAATAAAAACGTAAAACTTTATATGCTTATGATTGGTGTACCCGCCAAACAAATTTGCTGGATGAGTGAATACGGAGAAAAACTAGATCTATCCTTGGAAGGTGTTGCAGAAACCGTTTGCTCTTATGCAGGTCAACACTATAAACTTAATAATAAGCAAGTAATTGTTGAAAAGGTACAATAAATGCAAATCACCATAGATATAGATGCTAATTCTGGTGTAGCTGAGCAAGTTTTAGCAGAACTAGAAAAATATAAGAATCAAGGTGTAAAGATTATGATACAGGCTCATGACTACCAGCTTCCTAATGAGGTACAACAACAAGTACGAGATATTGAAAGTCGTTTTGATAAGATTCGTAGCGCACCAAAAGCGCACCAAAAGAAGTAGATGAAAAACAAGAGTACACCGATGAATACAACACCTCAACCGTAGAATCTGTCATAAAAGATGTGATTAGCATCAACCCTGATGCAACCATGGTGATTAAATCAACCGTACCCGTAGGTTATACAAAACGAATAACAGAAGAGTTAGGTACAAATAACATTATTTTCTCACCAGGATTTTTAAGAGAAGGCTTAGCGCTTTACGACAACCTACACCCATCAAGAATTATTGTAGGCGAGCAAAGCGATAGAGCAAAACAATTTGCAGATTTACTCGCCCAAGGCGCGATAAAAAAGACATCGCAATACTCATCATGGATTCAACCGAAGCAGATGCCATAAAACTATTCTCAAACACCTATTTAGCCATGCGCGTAGCCTATTTTAATGAGCTAGACACCTATGCACAGATGTATGAGTTAGACACAAAACAAATAATCAAAGGCGTAGGGCTAGATCCGCGCATTGGTGATCACTATAACAACCCATCATTCGGCTACGGCGGATACTGCCTACCCAAAGACACAAAACAACTACGTGCAAATTATCAAGATGTACCTAGCAATCTAATCAACGCAATAGTAGAATCAAACAGTACATGCAAAGACTTTATTGCTGATTTAGTGATAAAACAAAACCCAAAAATAGTCGGCATATATCGCTTAATAATGAAAAGTGGCTCGGATAACTTTAGAGCATCGTCCATTCAGGGTATAATGAAACGCATTAAAGCCAAAGGTATTGAGGTTGTTGTATACGAACCCGAGCTTAATGAAAAAGACTTCTTTAACTCACGTGTTGTAAATAACTTAGAAGAATTTAAGAAAATTTCTGATGTGGTTGTGGCTAATCGCCTATCGGATGATATTAGTGATATTGAGGGTAAGGTTGTAACGAGAGATTTGTTTGGAAGTGATGCTTAAATCTTATTGTTAAAATGTAGTAATAGAATACGAGAAAGGTTATATGAAAAATAAATCAATTTTAGTCACGGGAGCTTGTGGCACTGTAGGCTCTGAGTTAGTTAAAGCTCTTTTGCAAAATAAAAAGTATCAACCAAGCTCTGTTATCGGAATTGACAACAATGAATCCGAACTCTTTTTCATCGACCAGTTATACCTCGATGATTCAAGAGCTAGTTTTCATCTGGCGGATATACGTGATAGAGATGCGCTAGCCCAGCTTATGCAAGATATTGATATTGTTTTTCATGCAGCCGCATTAAAGCATGTTATCTTATGTGAAAGGTCGCCACACGAAGCCGTGCAAACAAATATTCTTGGTTGTGAAAATATCGTATTTGCAGCTGAGGCTAATAACGTAGAAAAAGTCATCTTTACCAGCTCTGATAAAGCAGTCAATCCGACAAATGTTATGGGAACCTCCAAACTAATGGGGGAGCGCTTAATGACGGCGGCGAATGGCAGTTCAAAAAAATCAAATACCATCTACGCTTCTACTCGTTTTGGTAATGTTTTAGGTTCTAATGGTTCTGTAATCCCTATATTCAAGCAACAAATTAAGAATGGCGGTCCAATTACCTTGACTGATCCAGAAATGACGCGCTTTGTCATGACAGTTGAAGAATCTGTACGACTGGTTATTGACTCTGCTCAACAAGCGCAAGGCGGAGAGGTGTTTATTACCAAAATGCCAGTACTGCGAATATCAGACCTTGCAAAAGTTATGATTAACCTCTTGGCTGAACACTACGAACATAAAGCTAATGATATTGAAATAAATATTATAGGTTCAAAACCTGGTGAAAAACTTTATGAAGAACTAATGAGTGATGAAGAAACCCGAAGAGCAGTTGAGCTTGAACAGTATTTCTCTGTTTTACCTGCTTTTAGAGGCTTTCACAAAGATGTTCAATACAACTATGACGACATAGTGAATGAAGTTGTTGATGATCCTTATGTCTCCTCTGAAGCCAAAATGATGACACAAGATGATATTAAGAATTTTTTATTATCTAATAATTTATTAGATATTCAAGAAGATCAATTTGGGGAACGTTATTGGCCTGGCGATAAAGAGGAGAAAAACTCATGAGCATTCTAATACTCGGTGGTGACGGTTATCTAGGCTGGCCGACTGCTATGCATTTTTCAAGCCGTGGGCATGATGTCACCGTTGTTGATAATTATTTTCGTCGCAACGCCTGTACTGAGTTAGATACAGGGATGTTATATCCAGTACCTACATTAATTGAACGAGCCAAAATCTGGCATGAAAAAACAGGCAAAGAAATCAAAGTTGTGATTGGCGACTTGTCTGAACCTGAGTTTATGCGCTCCTTGTTTACAGGTAATTTTAACTACCAATGGGCGGTTAATAATACATTTACAGGGATTCCAGAAACAATTATTCATTATGCCGAGCAGCCCTCCGCACCCTACTCCGTAATGGATTATAAGCACGCAGACATTACATTAATTAACAATTTACGCGTCACCAACAACCTTGTTTGGGCAGTACGTGATTATTCGCCAGAAACACATATTATCAAACTTGGCACCATGGGCGTATATGGTACACCCAATATCGATATTGAAGAAGGCTGGTTAGAGGTTGAACACAAAGGGCGCAAAGATAAATTTCTTTTCCCAAGGCAAGCCAGCTCGCTATATCACACCACCAAGATTATGGATACCGACTTGGAATGGTTTGGCGTACGTATGTGGGATTTAAGGATTACCGATTTAATGCAGGGCCCCGTTTACGGTATCGAAACGGAAGAATCATTAATTGATGATCGACTCAAAACCCTATTCAATTATGATGAAATTTTTGGCACTATCGTCAATCGTTTTATTGTCCAATCCATCGTCGGCTACCCTCTAACCGTTTATGGTCAAGGCGGGCAAACCCGTGGTTATCTCAATATAAAAGATACTTTACAGTGTATTGAAGCCTCACAAAAACACCCTGCAAAAAAAGGTGAGCTTAAAATTTACAATCAGATAATGGAAACTTTTACTGCAAACGAACTGGCAGAGCTAACCCAAAAGGTAGGAAATAAGCTAGACTTCAATGTGCAAATAGATCATATTGAAAACCCCAGAAAAGAAGCAGAAGAGCATTACTACAACCCAGCCTACCAAGGCTTGCAGGATATTGGTGTAACGCCCCATTTATTAGATGAAGCCTCAATGGAAAAAATGTTCAAGGTAGTCGAGCAACACAAAAATAATATCCGCAAGGATGTCATATTCAAAGGAGTAAAATGGGGATGAAATGGTTAATCACAGGTGGTTGCGGATTCTTAGGAACAAGCGTCATCAAACAACTAAAAAAAGAAGGTAAGCATTCATTTCGTATACTGGACAATTTATCTGTTGGCACCAGAGAAGATTTAGCAGAAGCCATTGACTTTGAAGAAATAAAGCCAGAGCAAATCACTGACCTTGAAAATGGCGATTGTCAATTGATTGTAGGTGATATAAGAGACGAAAAAATCACCCAGCAAGTATGTGAGAATATGGATGCCATCATTCATTTTGCCGCCAATACAGGCGTACCCAACTCAGTGGAAGACCCTCGTTTAGATATGGAATGCAATGTTATTGGCATATTCAATATGCTGGAAGCCGCAAGACAAAACAAAGTCAAACGCTTTGTATTTGCCTCCAGTGGTGCACCTGCGGGTGAAGTAGAACCACCAATTCACGAAGAGTTACCACCACACCCTGTTTCGCCATATGGTGCAAGTAAACTGGCAGGAGAAGGTTATTGTTCTTCCTACTTTAAAACCTTTGAAATAGATACAGTTGCACTACGCTTTGGTAATGTTTACGGCCCTGGTTCAAAACATAAATCTAGTGTTGTTGCCAAATTTATACGCCTGGCATTAGAAGGAAAGCAAGTCGAAATCTATGGGGATGGTACACAAACCCGCGACTTTATTTATATTGATGACCTGGTAGATGCGGTAATTAAAGCAGGAACAGTAAAAGGCATCGGTGGAGAAACCTATCAGATAGCAACCGCCAGTGAAACCACCCTGAATGAATTAATGAAAATTATGGTGCCAGCTCTTGAAGCAAAAGGAATCAAATTGGATATTAAATATGGAGAAAAACGATTGGGCGATGTAATGAGAAATTTCTCCGATACCTCTAAAGCAAAAGAACAGCTTAATTGGAAAGCAGATACTAACCTCACTATTGGGATTAATAAAACAATAGACTGGTTTTTGAACTAATGAATTCTAGTTTAGACAGGCAGATGAAAATAGTAATTATTTATTTAGGTTCTAGTGAAGGTCTTGGTGAATACACTTGTGAAATCGCTAAGGGACTATCTAAGAACTGTACGATTATAGCTTACCTATCAAAAAGAAATCCTTTGCTATATAAGTGGGAAAGCATCGGGATTACAATACGTCTTTTTGATACCTATAATGGTTTTAAGTCATTAGCTTTATCTTTTTTAACACAAAATAAAATAAAAAAAGTTGCCACAGCTTTAAACAGAGACGCCCCAAATTTGATATTCGATACGATGCCTAGCCCCTGGCAAAGAAGTATTAAAAACAAACTTTCTCCTGATATCCCTTGGACTGCAATTATTCATGATCCAATTCCACATCCTGATCGGTGGAAATTGTTAGTAAAAATAAACGAAACTTTCAATCCTATAAAAGCTGATGCATTGATTGGAATTTCTAAATATAGCGCCTCATTAATTAGTAACATCCATCCAAAACCATCATTAATAGAATCTAAGCATGGTGCTTATAAGTTTATAACTAATGTCAACAAAGATGAGATTGCTAACTACCATGCTACTAACAATAACAAATTTATCTTTATAGGAAGAATAGAAGCTTATAAAGGTGTAGAAATCCTAATTTCCGCTTTTGAACAAGCAAAAAAAGAAAAACCAGATATAGAACTAACCATTGTTGGGCGTGGTCCGTTAGATAAAACAGCAAAGGAAACCCTCTTAAATAATCAAGGCAAGCTGCTCAATGAATGGGTAAGTGATGAAATAATGCTAAGCGAACTTGATAACCATGGTGTTATGGTTCTTCCATATCTCTCAGCCACACAATCTGGCCCTGCAAGCATCGCATTAGCCAGGGGAATACCGTGTATTGCTACAAATGTAGGAGCGTTACCTGAACAAATTCAAAATGGTAAAAATGGCTTGATTATTGAGCCAAATAATATAAAACACCTTTCAGAAGCAATGTTGAATTTAGCATCAAACCCAAGTGCAGTTGCAAAAATGTCTAGGGAGGCTTTTAAATTAGCAGAAACAGAGTATTCATGGGATGTTATTGCTAATAAGTTATTTTTAGACTTTGAGACCATCATAGTTAAAACTAAAGGAACATATGGTTAATATGAATAATAAAGTATTAATTGTTGGTAAATCGGGCTACATTGCCGGCGCACTAGGAGATTTCCTAGAAACTAACACTAATAATATTATTAAATACTCTTCTTCAAGCAACGTCCATTCAGATATAAAGCTTAATTTACAAAACATGAATGATTTTAACTATAAGCAAATTGAAGATATTGACGTTGTATACATGCTAGCGGGTATATCAAGTCCTGACTTTTGTTCCGAACAACAAAAATTATGTAGAGAAATAAATGTTATAGGTACAAAAAAGTTTATCTCAGTTTGTCTTAAACACCAAAAGAAAGTTATTTTTGCATCAAGTGATGTAGTATATGGCCAAAAAGAAAAAGCAGTTGATGAACAAACAATGACATACTCACCTATCGGAATATATGGACAAATGAAACAAGAAATAGAAGAATATTTTCAAAATGATAAAAACTTCAAATCCACCCGATTTTCATATGTCTTTTCAAGAGATGATAAATTCACCAAGTATTTATATGAATGCGAAAAAAATAACACCAAAGCCAGTATATTTCACCCTTTGAAGCGATCAATTATAAGCCTCAGTGATGTCTTAACGTCTTTGGCAGAATTGCCTAACTTGTGGGATAAAATTGAAAGCCCTTTTGTTAATTTTTGTGGACATGAATTAATTTCAAGGCTAGATATTGCAAAATCAATACAAAGACTATGTCTACCACAACTTAAATATGAGGTTGTTAAGCCTTCAACTTCATTTTATGAAGCCAGACCAGAGACAATAAATATGAAATCTATATTTTTAAAAAAAATTTTAAAAAGAAATATAGAAACACTTGATGAAATGGTAAAGAATAGCTGCCCTAAAACATAGAGAAATAATTATGAATGCAAATAAAGCTTTGATAACAGGTATAACAGGCATGGTTGGTTCTCACCTTGCTGATTATCTATTAGAACAAACTGATTGGGATATATATGGCATGTGTCGCTGGAGAAGTCCATTAGACAACGTTGAGCATCTTTTAGATAGAGTAAACAAAAAGGACAGGCTGTTTTTTGAGTCGGCTGATTTAAACGATATGGGTAGCATGCTTCATATTATCCAACGAATAAAACCAGACTATATTTTTCATCTTGCCGCACAAAGTTACCCAAAAACTAGTTTTGATTCACCAGCGGATACATTAAATACGAATATTACGGGAACCTGTAATTTACTAGAAGCTATACGAATAAGTGAAACTAACCCTGTGATACATGTTTGTGCATCATCTGAAGTATTTGGAAGAGTATCTAAAGAAGACCTTCCAATACATGAAGAAGTTGGGTTTCACCCCGCATCACCTTATGCTATATCAAAAGTAGGAACAGATTTAGTAGGTCGTTATTACGGTGAAGCCTATGGTATGAAAGTTATGACAACCAGGATGTTTACACATACAGGGCCTCGACGTGGTGATGTTTTTGCGGAGTCTACTTTTGCCAAACAAATTGCAATGATCGAAGCAGGCTTACTTCCTCCTGTTGTGAAAACAGGAAACCTTGACTCACTAAGAACATGGGCTGACGTTAGAGACGCTGTAAAAGCCTATCATATGTTAGTTACTATCAATCCTACTGCTGGCGAATACTATAATATAGGCGGCACTTATACTTGTTCTGTAAAAGAAATGTTGGATTACTTACTAAGTCTTTCCGATAAAAAAGATATAACAGTAAAAACAGACCCTGAGCGACTTCGACCAATTGATGCTGATTTACAAGTACCTGACACTAGAAAATTTCAAAAACACACTGGTTGGAAGCCAGAAATAACATTTGAGCAAACAATGCAAGATTTATTGAATTACTGGCGAGAAAGAGTAGGATCTGGGCATAAATATTTATCTAGATAATTCTATTTCATTATATTTATAACAGAAAGAAAAGTATGATTATTCGCTCAAAGGCTTCACTCCGCCTTGGATTAGCTGGTGGTGGCACAGATGTCAGTCCATATAGTGAAATCTATGGCGGTTGCGTGCTCAATACAACTATTAATATGTATGCTCATTGCACTTTACGACTGACTAATGAAAACAAGGTAAGCTTTAAGGCGCTTGATATGCAAAAGAATTGGAGTGATGAATTAGCTCCAGTTTATGCGATTAAAGGAGACTTAATATTACATAAGGCCGTGTACAACCGAGTAGTTCGTGATTTTAATAATGATCAAGCCCTCCCCGTTGAGGTCACAACCTATTCAGATGCTCCGCCTGGCAGTGGCTTAGGTTCTTCATCTACGATGGTAGTAGCAATTTTAAAAGCCTATGCAGAGCTTTTAAAGCTACCCCTTGGCGAATATGATTTAGCGCATTTGGCTTATGAGATTGAACGAGAAGATTGTAAGCTTTCCGGGGGAAAACAAGACCAATACGCGGCAACATTTGGTGGTTTTAACTTCATTGAATTCTACGCTGATGATCGGATTATTGTAAACCCACTCAGAATTAGAAATAAAATAATCAATGAACTAGAAGAGCACTTACTACTCTATTTCACGGGTACTTCAAGAGAATCTGCCCATATTATTGATGATCAAGTCGAGTTAGTTAACAATAAAAAAGATAATAATGCTTTGGAGGGAATGCACCAAGTTAAAAAATTCTCATTTCAAATGAAGGAAGCACTCCTTCGTGGAAATATCCATGATATGTCTGACATCCTTAATGAATCATGGACTGCAAAAAAACTAACATCAAATGTAATTAGTAATCCACATGTAGAACGAATATATGAGGCTGCTATTGATGCTGGCGCTATGTCTGCAAAACTATCAGGTGCTGGCGGGGGGGGGTTCATGATGTTACTTGTCGAGCCAACTAAAAAAGTTGCTGTTACAAATGCCCTTAATAAACTAGATAATGGCAGTGGAAAAACTTACAATATCAATTTTACAAAATATGGGGTTTTAGGATGGACAGTCTAGAACGTATGCACATAATCAAAAAAATGGTTCAAGACTCCATTTCTAGCAAACAAGCATTATTAAACGATGAAGCCCTATTAGAAAAAATAAATTTAAGTGCCTTACTTTGTATTAATGCTCTTAAAGAAGGCAATAGAATTATCCTTGCAGGAAACGGAGGAAGTGCCGCAGATGCACAACATATTGCGGCTGAATTTGTTAGTCGCTTTGAGTTTGATCGACCAGGGCTTCCCGCGCTCTCTTTAGCAACAGATACCTCCATGTTGACAGCCATCAGTAACGATTACGGCTATGAAAATGTATTCAAAAGACAGATTGAAGCAAACGCTTTTAAAGGGGATGTTTTTATTGGCATATCAACCTCAGGCACATCAGAAAATATCATTCGTGCATGTCAAGTAGCAAAGGAAAAGGATCTAAAAGTGATTGGTTTAACAGGCAACAAAGAAAACAATATGCATCAATATTGTGATATTACAATCAATACACCATCAGCATACACAGCTCGAATTCAAGAAATGCATATCTTAATAGGTCATTGTATTTGTGCAATTGTTGAAAAAGAGTTATTTAGAGAAAAATAATGGAAGTTATCATTCTAGCTGGTGGCTTAGGGACGCGCTTAAAAGGGTATACCAATGGCCTACCCAAACCAATGATCAGTGTTGCTGGTCGCCCTTTTCTTGAAATTATTTTAGATAGACTACTTGATACTGGTTTTAAAGAAATATGTTTAGCTGTTAGTTATAAGGCAGAGATTATAAAAAACTATTTTGGCAACAATTACAAAGGGATAAGTCTTAACTATTCTATAGAAGAAACCCCATTGGGAACAGGGGGGGCAATACAACAAGCAATCAATCATTTATCTGGCAATGATATTTTTGTGCTTAATGGAGATACTCTGGTTGATATTAATTATCATGAAATGATGAAATTTCATAAAAAAAATAATGCCGAACTCTCAATTGCTACCTATAGAATGTCTAATTATGATCGCTATGGAACGGTTACTTCTGATGAGCAGCATCGAATAAGTGCTTTTATTGAAAAACAAGCCACAAAAGAAGGGGCAATTAACGCAGGTACCTACCTAATAAAGCGATCAATCTTTGATAGCTTTTCTTTTCCTGAGATGTTTTCTTTTGAGGCTGATCTTATGGAAAAAGAAGTAAATAACCTCCTAGAGTATGCCTTTTTAACGGAAGGTTATTTTATAGATATTGGCGTACCTGAAGATTTACAAAAAGCAAATCGTGAACTAGCCTGAAATGAAAAACACACCTGCATTATTTCTTGACCGTGACGGCGTCATCAACAAAGAAAAAAACTATTTATATAAAATAGAAGATTTTGAGTTCATCGATGGAGTTTTTGAAACTTGCAGATACTTTCAGAACAATAGCTACAAACTGGTTATTGTGACTAACCAGGCTGGAATAGCCAGAGGCTACTATAATGAGCAGGATTTCACTACTCTTAATGATTGGATGCTAAAAGAGTTTAAGAAGCAACAGATAATAATTGATGCCGTGTATCACTGTCCTCATCACCCAGAAGGAAATTTACCCGCTCTTGCGATAGATTGTGAATGTAGAAAACCAAAACCTGGCATGCTTTTACAAGCAAAAAGTGATTTAAATATTTGCATAAAAAATTCTATTCTAGTTGGTGATAAAGTAAGTGATATTTTAGCGGGGAAGAATGCAGGCATTGGCACAAGTATATTAATTGAAACGGGTCATGGCCTAGATGCGTCTGATAAATTAATGGCAGATAAAGTAGTCAAATCTTTAAAAGACCTTTGTAAATAGAGATAATGTAGAATATGAATAAACTTACCCAGATTAAAAGTAAAATCAGATATAAACTTTTTTCATCTGTTTTTAAATCTAGAATAAAAACAAACGTTAGTCGAGGTGAACAACTTTTATTAATGCAGCAATATAAAATGATGCATGCTCAACGAATGAATCTTCAATCTTTTAGGGATGTTGGATTCCAGGAGTTTTCTGGAACAGATGAAGATGGAATTTTATTATATATATATGCTTTGCTTGGCACGTCAAATAAAGTATTGGTTGATATTGGCTGTGCCACCCCTTATGGAAGTAATTCCGCAAACTTGATTTTAAATCACCAGTGGACTGGACTTTTACTAGATGGATCTCATGACGCCGTTGACTTGACTAACTCTTTTTACGCCTCCTTCCCGATGGTTAGAAATCATGCGCCCATAGCAATTAAGTCATTTGTTACTGCCGAAAATATAAATACCCTAATTAAAGACAGTGGAATTGAAGGGGATATTGATCTTTTATCAATTGATATTGATGGGGTCGATTTCTGGGTTTGGAAAGCGATAGACGTGATAAACCCTAGAGTTGTTATTGTCGAGTATCAGCCTGTTTTAGGTGCAGAGGAGTCTTTAACAGTCCCTTATAAAGCAGATTTCTATCGACATGACTACGAAATAAATAGTGATCCTGGTAAAATAGTTTATGCAGGTGCATCTTTAGCTGCATTTAATAAACTCGCAAAAGATAAAGGCTATTCTTTAGTTGCATGCAACACACAAGAATTTAATGCTTTTTTTATAAGAGATGATGTGAATAACGGAAAATTTCCTGAGATCCCCCTTTCAGATTGCTTTATGCACCCAAGAACCAAAAAAGCCATGGATGAATTTTTTATAAAAGTAAAAAGCTTGCCTTGGGATAATGTGTGACACTTTTAAAACCTACTGGTAGTCTGAAAAATAATTTCATCTGGACTGCTTTTGGTAAAGTTTCTTATGCCTTTTCTCAATGGCTTATCATTCTTATTATTGCTCGTCTTTTGGGTGTAACCGCTCTGGGTGAATTTTCATTAGCAATGGCTATAACTACGCCAATTTTTATTTTTGCCAGCCTACAATTGCCATTGCTATTAGCTACGGACGCTACAGAGCAGTATAGTTATACACAATACCAAACACTTAATTATTTCATGTTTGGCTTTGCTATAGCTTGTAGTCTTCTTATATCATGGTGTTTTGCATATAGTAGCGAAAGAGTCCTTATTATTTTTTTGTTAGCAATCATAAAAGGTTTTGAAATGATAAGTGAAATCCACTTCTCAATACTTCGAAAAAATGAACAAATGAAAAACATCGCAGTATCACTAATAATACGAGGTTTATTATCAATAACGCTATTTTCCATCACGCTTTATCTTACAAATAGTTTACTTGGCTCATTGCTTGCTCTAATTGTGGTTCGCTTGATTCTCTTAATAACGTTTGATAGAAAAAAATCTGAGGCCTATATAAATAAAAAAACAAAGCCAATCAATGTAGATAAAAAAATCAAAGTACTTATGATAACTTCATTGCCCTTAGGTTTTGTAGTTCTTTTAGATTCATTATTATCAGTTTCACCTAGGTACTTCGTTGAGCATTTCATTAGTGTTGATGCCTTGGGTTATTTTACAGCTCTTGCCTCTTTATTATTGGTTGGGGGAACGATAATACTCTCTATCACACAGGTTATTACACCTCGTTTGTCTAAGTATTATAACAACAGAAGAATAGTTCATTTTGTGAAGCTAATAGCTTTTTCACTTCTAATGAGCATATGTATATCGGCCGTAGGATTATTGCTTGCAAGTCTATATGGGGATGTAATTCTGGGCGCTTTCTATGGGGAAGACTTTGCTGATTATAACAATGTCTTGTGGTGGCTTGTTATAATGACGTTTGTAGGCTTTCCCACGACTATTTTAAACAGTGTTTTAACCTCCATGCGCGTGATTAAAATTCAGCCTTATCTAGTGAGCATTGCTTTATTAGTTAGTATTAGCCTCTCTTATTTGTTGGTAAAAGAATATGCAATATTTGGGATAGTTTGGTCTATGATAGCTGGCTGGCTTGTCCTTTTGCTAGGCAATATTGTGTTTGTTTTTAAACATCTAAAAATACAGCAACACTCGTTGAGTCACTAAGAATGATTCAATTATTAACACTAGCCATTATATTACTTTCTCTTTTATTTTTGGCATTTCTAATTAAAAAGAAAAACTCTCCCTATATTAGTGCAAAGTTAATGTGGCTCACTTTCTTTTATCATACTTTATTTTCCTATGCATATTACAAAATATCACTTACGAAAGGTGCTGATTCTATTTGGTATTTTGAATCTACTCGTGAGGAATCGGTTAGCTATACAATAGGAGGTGCTAATTTTATTCGTTTTATTTTAAGTCATCTTCCTGAATTTAATTACCTTTCCTTTACTTTACTGTTTGGCTTTTTTGGCTTAATTGGTATCTGGCTGTTAATCATAATAATCAATGAAAATAGTATCATCAAAGATAAACGTACTAAACTTATGCTCCTTGCTGCTATGCTTCTTCCTGGAATAAACTATTGGACAAGCTCACTAGGCAAGGACTCTTTGATATTTTTTGCTATCATGTTAGGGATTTATGCTATTTCGAACTTGAAAAATAGGCTTATCTTTCTAGCGGTTTCTATATTGTTAACTTTACATATACGTCCTCATATTGCCATCGCTTTTATCTTGTCTTTTTTTCTTACTCTTCTATTAAATAGCGAGCTACCAAAAGCTAGAAAATTGTTATTATTACTAGCAGGAGGTATTAGCATCGCTTTTATGACTACACTAGTATCAAACTTTGTAGGCGTAGATATCACTCAATTAAGCCAAATAACTGATAAGATTGAAGAACAAGGCACTAGAAATATATCTTCAAACACGAGTTACCATCTAGCTGCTTCAAACCCATTATTTAGAGTTTTTACTTATCTTTATCGCCCGCTCTTTTATGACGCATCTACACTATTACATGCCGTTTTTTCTATTGAAAACTTTATCTACCTAAGTATGTTTTTCTATATCTTGCATGCTTTATTGAAAAGAAAGCTAAAATATAATTTTTTAGCTTTCTTTCTCTTGATATATTTTTCTGCTATGACCCTACTCTTGTCTCAAACCACCGCTAATATAGGGATTGCACTTCGTCAGAAAACGATGTTTATAAGTGCTGTCACTATTTTGTTTTTTATGATTTATACTCGCAAGAAATACAAATGAAAAGTCTAGTTCTAATTCAGTCCAATACTATATTTAAAACCTTCAAGTACTTTACAAAAGGACAACTAAACTTCTTAAAAGAAAAAGGCTTGTCAGTACATACAATTTGCTCACCAGATACTGAGGCAGCTTACTTTTTTAGTGAAGAAGGAGTGACTTATAAGCCAATTCAGATTGAACGTGACATATCTACTTTCAAAGATATATCAGCTACTTTTAAGATTATTTCTTATATTTTTAAAACCAAACCTACAATCGTTCAAGGTTCTACCCCAAAAGCGGGCTTCCTAACACTTATTGGTGCTTGGATTTGCAAAGTACCTGTACGTGTATTTTTCATGAGAGGTGTTCGTTCAAGTGGTTTAACGGGTATAAAACATAAAATTGTAGAATTTATGGAAAAAACAACTTGTCGGTGCGCTCATCAGGTACTTTGTACAAGTAATAGTGTGTTAAACGAAATTGTTGAAAAGGGGATCTGCTCACCTAATAAAGCAAAAGTTTTGCACTATGGTACAGGAAATGGCATTGATACAGATAATAGATTCAATCCGGCTAGGTTTGCAGATTCAGATAAAAACAACCTCAAGAAAGAATATGGAATTAACAAAAATAACAAGATTTTGTTGTTTGTCGGCAGGCTTGTAAAAGATAAAGGTCTCATTGAGCTATATCATGCATGGCAGTTATTGAAAGAAGACTTCTCTGATTTAACATTGCTATTAATTGGGTATGAAGAAAAAATTGACCCACTGCCTAAAGAGATTGCTTTAGGACTTAAAAATGATAATAACGTTAGAGTATTGACTAGCATCCAAGACTGCGCACCTTTTTATGCCATATCTGATATATTTATACTACCATCATATCGTGAAGGCATTCCAGTTTCTGCTCTTGAAGCATCCTCGATGGAGTTGCCCGTTATTACTACCCGAGCAACAGGCTGTATAGATGCGATAATAGATAATGTAACTGGTAAGCTGGTTGATGCAAAAGACTACAATGATTTAAAGGAAAAAATAACTAGTTATTTAATAGATTCTGAATCAGCTGTTCAGCATGGAAAAAACGGAAGGACTTTTATAAAAGAACGATACAAACCTGAAGATATTTGGAATGCTCTTTATAACGAGTATTTAAGGCTTTATAATGCAATAAAGTAGCATTAACGGAATTCAATCATAGCAATTATTATCACTGACCCACAAATACTAGGTGGTACACCCATTTTTAATGGAACACGCGTACCCGTTAGTACGCTGTTTGATTACTTGCTGGCAGGTGACAATATCAAAGATTTTTGGATGATTTCCCTACTGTTTCATTCAATCAAGTTAAACATGCCCTGCAACACGCTGAACTTTCTCTTGAGCAAAATGCAGCTTAGTAGGTAAGCCAATGAAGATCATATTAGATGAGTGCTTGCCAAAACGACTGACAAAAATCATTCCCTTTGGACACGTCTTCACAGTGCCTCAAATATGTTTAGCAGGTTTTAGCGATACTGAACTTTTAAATGCCCTGAATGAAAAAAAGATAGATGTATTTATCACCATTGATAACAATATTGAGTACCAACAAAAATTTCAGAACAGACTCTTTGGAGCGATAATTATACGCGCCGTTAGCAATCGCTTTCAAGATTTACTTCCTCTAGAACCAGAGCTAATAAATGCAATACGTACATTTAATAATGGTACAATTATTAGAATACCTGACTAATATAGCATCTTAAAAAAGAGTAAAAACTAGGGAGGGTGTATACCCTAATCCCCAGATAGAAAACACGATGATAGCACAAGCCTTTGATTCCATAGAATATCCCAAAAATACGCGATTAACCTACGGGTGAAACGAGTATTTTTCGAATACCCTATGAAACCAAATACTTACACTCTCATTCGCGTTTCTATCTGAGGATTAGGGGTATAAATGAAGTTAGCCTTTCGGGGTAAAATATATGTGCGTGAAGGTCAATGTATACTTAATGAAATTTATGAGGTTTGATAAATCATAATGCTTTTAATTTATTTACTATAGAATCATAGCAATGCCATACTGTTTTACATGCAACAGCCTATCCAACAACGAGTTAAAGCAAGTTGCAGAACTTCATGTTAAATACCACCTAGAAACAGGTTTTTAATTTTATCTTTATCAGTCTATACACCAAAGCCAAGAAACATTGTTAATTATTGCCAAGCGTAACGATGAAGTTGTCGACGTTGTTTCTGGAGCGAGTAGTTTAAAGCTGATAAATACTTGCTAACTACGGTAACTATTTGGAAAAAAACAAAGTAAAATACTATTTTCATAATTTGGAGTAAAATATAGATGAGTACGAACCAACCCCTAATTAATGCTTTTTCATCTGCCTTGGGCATAGATACTTCAGCCGTTACGGATGAGTTAGAATATAACACTATCCCTCAGTGGGATTCTGTCGCACATATGTCACTTGTTGCAGAGTTGGAGTCTGCTTTTGATATTATGTTGGATACAGATGATATTATTGACATGAGTTCTGTGGCTAAAGCGAAGGAAATTTTACAAAAATATGATGTAGCTTTTGAGGATAAAGAATAGTGCTTTTAAAAGATAAGTTGGTTTTAATTACAGGAGCAACAAAAGGCATTGGCTTTGCAACGGCGAAGCTATTTGCTCAACAGGGTGCGCAATTATTGCTAAATGGCAGAGATCAGGAAAGCCTTGAACAAGTCATTAAAGAGCTGTCCCCTTTCTCACAAAGTAAAATTACCCCCTTATCATTCGATGTTTCTGACCCAGATCAAGTTAAAGATGGCTTTCAACGCCTTTTTAAAACCGTCAAGGGGCTGGACATTCTAGTTAATAATGCAGGTGTTTTAGATGATGCCTTAATTGGTATGGTTACACCCACACAAATACAGCGTGTTTATGGTGCTAATACTTTTGGCTCTTTGTATTGTGGTCAATATGCCTCTCGTTTAATGCAGCGTCGAGGCGGTGGCAGTATTATTAATATTAGCTCTATTATTGGCACGAATGGCAATGAGGGTCAAGCTGTCTATGGTGGTAGTAAGGCGGCTGTAATCGGCATGACTAAATCACTGGCTAAAGAATTGGCCCCATCAAATATTCGGGTTAATGCGATTGCACCTGGTTTTATTGATACTGATATGGCTCGTTCTCTTGATGATGACAAGTTTCAAGAACGAATCGATTCCATTAAAATGAATCGAATTGGTCAGCCCGAAGAAGTTGGCAATGTTGCTTTATTTTTAGCATCTGAATTATCTAGCTATGTAACAGGCCAGGTGATTGGTGTTGATGGCGGTATGTTGATATGAATTTTATTCATAACCTTGCAGATTTTGGTTCAAAAATTGCGCTATTGGATGATGTAGGAAAGAGTCTCAGCTATCAAGACTTGTCAAAGAAAGCAGATGTTCTCTCTGCCAAAATAGGCTCAAATAAAAAGTTTATTATCGTTAAATGTAAAAACAATATTAAGACTATTATTGCTTATATCGCGGCATTACGCGGTAATCATGCTGTTTTAATGCTGGATTCAGAGTTGGATTCCTCGTTAAGTGAGCAGCTAATTGCTCATTATAAACCCAATATTTTATTGGATTGCAGTACTGAAGACGATGAGATTCAACACCAAGAAATCAACGATGAAAAGCAAGACTTACACCCTGATTTAGCTTTGTTATTATCCACCTCTGGTAGCACTGGTTCACCTAAACTGGTTAAATTAACCCAAAAGAATCTGCAAGCAAACGCCGCATCCATTGCGGAATATCTGCAACTAGACCATTCGGAATCCCCGATTACCACCTTGCCGCTACACTATTCCTATGGTCTTTCAATTATTAATAGCCACCTTCTCGTTGGAGCAAAAATATTACTGACTTCGCACTCCATCGTATCAAAAGAGTTTTGGCACTTTTTTAAAACAGCAGAAGCTAGCTCACTAGCAGGTGTACCTTATACCTACGAGATGCTAAAACGTCTTCGCATCGAAAGAATGGAGCTTCCGTCCTTACGCTATATGACACAAGCAGGAGGAAAATTAGCCCCTCCCTTAGTGGAACATTTTGCAACAATTACAGCTGAAAAAAATATTCATTTTTATACCATGTATGGTCAAACCGAAGCCACCGCTCGAATTAGTTATCTACCCGCTGATAAAGTTCTGACAAAGACAGGGAGTATTGGTATTGCCATTCCTAGCGGAAAAATATCTTTGGAAGACAGCTCAGGTAATATCATATCAACACCAAAAACAGATGGCGAATTAATCTATCAAGGAGATAACGTGATGATGGGTTATGCTGAATCTGCGAGTGATTTGGCGCTTGGTGATCAGCTTAACGGCACACTTAGAACAGGCGATATAGCCCAGTTTGATGAAGAAGGTTTTTTTTATATCACAGGAAGACTCAAACGATTCATTAAAATATTTGGTAATCGAGTCAATCTTGAAGAAATTGAGCATGAATTAGAGACACAAGGGTTTGAGTGTAAATGTGTTGGTGAAGATAACTTGCTAATAATTGCTACACTAGATGCTAATAATCATGAAGAAATTCAACAATACATTAGTCAAAAGTATCACTTCCATCACTCCGTTATTAAATTATACAGTGTGGCAAAATTCCCTCTAAACTCTTCGGGTAAACTACAGTATTCCCAATTATTTGATCTATACCAAAGCCAGCTTACATCATGAATCATTTAGATATTGAGGATTTTTTATCCAACTCTCCTTACCAAATTGAACAGCAAGAAAAAGAGAAGATACTACTCCCTTTCTTGGCGCAGCTAAGCAATCAACATGCGGTTGCCTGTTCACCTTATGGAAAAATTTTAAAAGCAAGAAACAAAATTAACGAATCTTACGCTTCAATCCAAGAGATTCCCTTTATACCTGTTCGCTTATTTAAAGAATTCAAACTTACCAGCATTAAAGATGAAGATGTTATAAAAACTTTAACTTCATCAGGTACAACATCACAGACCGTCTCTAAAATCTATTTAGATCGTGACACCGCTCGCTATCAAACAAAAGCACTTGTCACGATTATGAAAAACTATCTGGGTAATAAGCGTTTACCCATGTTAATCGTGGATCATCCGAATGTGATAAAAGATAGAGCCTCATTTTCAGCTAGGGGAGCTGGGATTCTTGGGCTTATGAATTTTGGACGTGATGTCACTTACCTGCTCAATGAAGATATGGAAATTGATTTTGAGGTATTGGGCGAGTTTCTAAAGAAGCACCCAGACGAGCCGATTTTTATTTTTGGTTTCACTTTTATGGTTTGGCAGTACTTACTTAAGCCATTACATGAACAAGATAAAACAATCAGTATTCCACAAGGTATTTTAGTTCATAGTGGTGGGTGGAAAAAGTTGCAAGAGGAGGCTGTCGATAATAATACATTTAAAAAAGAGATAAAGACTCATACAGGTGTTTCATCTATTCATAATTTTTATGGGATGGTTGAGCAAGTTGGTTCTATTTATATGGAATGCAAAGAAGGGCATCTACATGCACCTATTTTTTCCGATGTGATTATTCGTGATTCCTTTGATTGGTCTGAGTTACCTATTGGTGAAAGCGGTATTATTCAGGTGCTCTCTATCTTGCCGCATTCTTACCCTGGGCACTCCCTGCTAACCGAAGACTTAGGTCATGTGGTAGGTATTGATGATTGCCCTTGTGGTCGAAAGGGCAAATATTTTGCGGTAATAGGCAGAATACCGCGTGCCGAAATAAGAGGCTGTAGTGATACACATGCCAGTGAGGTCTCATTATGAATAAAAATGCTAAAAACATGGGGGGGTGGGTACAAGTATTATTACCTTCCGAGAAGCAATGGGATGATAAAATATTTTCTCAAAATATTCTGCCACTAGCAGATCAACAAGTCATTGGGTTTATTAGCCAGTTATCACAAACTATATTAAAAAATCCTGAGTTTAGAGTACATCCTGAATTAATGGCAATGGGCTTTTGGATGAGAAAAGCCCATGTTTTAAAAATCATAAAAGAAAACATAAGCGAACCTTTGCAGGGTGTTCGTCTAGCAAGAGGTGTTGTGTTTCATATCGCCCCCTCCAATGTAGATTCTATTTTTATTTATTCATGGTTTTTATCCATGCTGGCTGGCAATATTAATATTATTCGCCTATCCAGTAAAAGTGGTGAGCAGATTGATTTGCTTTTAAAAACCTTAAATGATTTATTTAAGCTTCCTGAATATTCACAAATTGCTAGCCGTCAGATGATTTTAAGCTATGGGCATGACGATAGAGTTACTGCCTATTTATCGGCTCATTGTGATATGCGTGTTATCTGGGGTGGCGATAATACAATTCAGAAAATACGCCGAATAGAACTCCCACCCACTGCAATAGAACTTCCTTTTACCGATAAGTTTTCTTTAAGTTTATTAGATGCAACTGCCTTTTTAGCTCTAGATAAGAATAACAAAGATAAGCTAATACATTCATTTATCAATGATGCTTATTGGTTTGGTCAAATGGCTTGCTCCTCGCCTCGGCTTATTGTGTGGAAAGGGGATAAGGAAAGTATCGAAAACGCAAAAACGTCTTTTTGGGAGGGTATTCATGTTTACCTTAGCCCTGAATTTGCTGAAATTTCAGCGGCTGATATAGTGAATAAATTAGTTGTCAGTCAAAGTATGGCAATAACAGCTGATGCAGTCTTACCGAGTACAAAAAACAACCTTATTAGTCGTGTTCAGTTGAATTCGCTTGATGAATTACAAACTGATTTACATTGTGGTGCTGGGTTGTTTTATGAATATTCAATCAATGAATTAAAAGAGTTAATGCCTTTAGCCTCCAGAAAAATTCAAACGGTTGGATGCTTTGGGGTATCATCTGAAGAGCTAAAGAATTTTATATCAGAACAAATGCCACAAGGGTTTGATCGCTTTGTACCGATAGGAAAAGCACTTGATTTTTCCCCCGTATGGGATGGCTATAATCTTTTGGATGAATTTACAAGGACTATTGAAATACAATGAAACTACATAGAAATAAAATACTACGCCAATTATTACTGCCCCTTTTTAGGAAGATTAATTTAGGTGATATTAAAGTCAAACATGCACATACTGGTAATAAAATATTACTTCATTCTTATAATCATAAAGGGTACTGGTATAAGGGTAGAGAGAGAGCATGGCTCTGTATGCTGAACTAATTGGTCTAGGCAATACCGTCGTAGAGGTTGGTGGACATATAGGTTTTGTATCTTTGTATTATTCAAAATTAGTAGGGAATGATGGCTTTGTTTATGTGTTTGAGCCTGGGGAAAATAATCTAAAATACATTCGAGAAAATATAAAAGAAGAAAAAAATATTTCATTAATTGAAAAAGCAGCAAATGACTATACAGGCACTGTAGATTTCTATATAGAAAATCTGACAGGGCAAAATAACTCTATATTGAAAGATTTTTCTGTATTAGAAAAAAACATTGCTTCACAGAGAGCATCTAACATCAAAAGGACAAAAAAAATAGTGAAGTGTATTTCTTTAGATGACTTCGTTAAAGATATCGATACAACACCAGAGTTTATAAAAATTGATGTTGAAGGTGCGGAACTCAATGTTTTACAAGGAATGAAAGAAATATTGAAGGATAATCTTATTCTAATGGTGGAAGTAACTGAGAATAAGGAGGAAGTGTATAATTTACTGAGTTCATATAATTATATGTTATTTACACCGAATAAGCGTAAAATAGAGAGTTACAACGAATTGTCATCAGATACCTTTGCTATAAAGAAAACTCATAAACTGTTTGAAAAAGTATTTAATAATTGAGATGTATAATTGGTAAAATCGACATGATAAATCATCACTTAATCGCTTACAATAAAAACGCATTAAATTATTTATTGACTAATAATAAATTTAACATAGTGCATCTAAGTGCTCAGTCCAACGATGATAAGGTGTTAGGTCAGCTTGTTACTACGAAGTCCATTCTTAATAAGCTAGTCTTTTGGCTTTCTAATATAATAGGTAAAGGAAGTTTACTTGTTGCAGTAGCACGAAGGTCATAAGGATAATGATCCCTAATAATCATCTGATTTTTAATCATAGGTTTTTCGAGCATGCCTATAAGAACAATCCTGACTCTAAAACATTACCCATACTCATTAAACTCTATAAAAATAATATTTTTATAGTTTTTATATCTGTTTTTGAAAAGGTTTTTAGCTTTTTCTTAGGATTAAGAATTCCTATCTATTCAGACTTAATGCTAATGTTTGTAACCCATCTACCGGGTCTTCCTCATATGTTTGGTTGTTATGTGAGAGGTCTGTACTATAAAAATAAGTTGAAAGTGATGGAGGCAAATGTTTTGATTGAACAGGGTGCAATTATTTCTCATCCTGAGCAAGTTGAATTATCTGAATTCTCCTTAATCGATAAATACGTCATTATTGCGGCTAATACAGCAAAAATAGGAAGAAGAGTGCATTTAGCGCCTTATGTTTTTATTTCAGGCGGGGGTGACTTTATTATTGAAGATTATGCTTGCATGGCATCAGGTGCTAAAGCTATTACCTCAACAGAAACACTGAAACCAGGAACAAGATCATCAGGCCCTATGATTCCCCCTGAGCAACGGGATGTTTTAAAAGGTATGGTACATATTAAACGTGACGCCTTTATTGCCGTCAATGCAACCATACTAACTAATACTATTGTTGAAAAAGGGGTTGTTTTGACTTCAGGTATTGTTGCATCAGGAGCAACAGAGAAATGGACTTATTATGTAATAAAAGACAGTGCTAATAAGCCCGTTAGGATGCAACGAGTCATGGGACGTAAGAAAATAGACCTTCCCGATATTTAGTCATGATAAAACAGTATGTAGCACAAATTAATAATTTTCTGGATTTAAAAAATAATAATCTATTCTTCTACTGGAAAGCCCGCATCGCCCTATACGCTTTATTGCAAGCCATGGGTGTTCAAAAAGACGATGAAGTGATTCTCCCTGCCTACACCTGCGTCGTTGTCCCCAATGTAATTTTATATTTAGGGGCTAAGCCAGTTTATATTGATGTTTGTGCTGATAGTTACAATATGGATATTGCACAGGTAGAGCAAGCCATCACTAATCGCACTAAAGTCATTATTTGTCAAAATACCTATGGTTTATCGACCGATTTAGAAGCCTTAAATGAGTTAGCCAAAGCCAATAATCTATATACTATTGAAGATTGTACTCATGGTTTTGGGGGTGTTTATAACGGCATCCCTAATGGCTTATTCTGCGATGCGGCGATTTATTCAACTCAATGGAATAAACCGTTTTCTACGGGTATTGGTGGTTTTGCCATTACGCAAAATAAAGACATAAGCCAGAAACTAATCCGCTTAAATGCCGATTTAATTCAGCCTTCAGTGAAAGAACGAATCAATTTAAAGCTATTGTATTTTGTTAAGCATTTTTTAATTAATGATACTAGCTATTGGGTATTAGTGCGGTTTTATCGTTGGTTAAGCAAACATAATCTCGTGGTTGGTTCGTCATCAGGTGGTGAGATTAACTCCATCACCATGCCAGAGGGGTATTTTAAAGCCTTTAGCGAAACACAAGCCAAAGAAGGCTTGCGAACACTACCCAAGCTAAATGCCGATTTAATCAAACGCAAACAATCCGCTGAAATCTATACCGACTTTTTAATTAAACACGGTAAAAACCATGTTGCTAAACAATGGTTTGCTAATCATGCTTTTTTAAAATATCCATTATTGGTGAATAACCGTGATGAGTTTATGCAACTGGCTGAACAACACCGTATCGCTTTAGGTGAATGGTTTACCTCCCCGCTTCATCCTGTAGAAGGTGATTTATCCGCTTGGCAGTTTGATGCCAAGCAATATCCTGTCGCGACTTATCTTGCCTCGCATGTG
>JALSLS010000040.1 GCA_026988195.1 Methylomonas sp. | reverse complement strand
GATGTGCAAGTGTCGCTCGAAGCAGGATGCTGGTTGCGACCGTAGCTGGCTATGCGCCTCTTGAGATAGTTTGATCAGAAACAAAAAATCTGCGCAATCTGGGTGGGTTATTTATTGCCAGTTGCCTTACGGGAATATGTGAACAATGCAAAATCTGAGACAAATTAACTACACTGTGATTTTGAGCAAAAAAAAGGCCGTAGAAGAAAACCTCTACAGCTTTTTATTTATCTGGTTTCAATATGGTGCCCAGGGGCGGAATCGAACCGTCGACACGAGGATTTTCAGTCCTCTGCTCTACCGACTGAGCTACCTGGGCATTATATTTTTCTACTACTTTAAACTTAAGAAAAGTTTAAATCGATGATGGTGCCCAGGGGCGGAATCGAACCGTCGACACGAGGATTTTCAGTCCTCTGCTCTACCGACTGAGCTACCTGGGCAATTCATCTAATCGAGCTGCCTATTAAACTAATTTATTAAGATATAGTCAAGTAAAAATATTAATTAAACGGTTGATTGGTTTTCTTTTGAGCGGAATAAGTTGATTATAAAGCTGAAAACTTTTTTTATTCCTTTCCAAATTTTAGGTATTAACCATATCATTAAGAAAATAGATAAGATTAATACCACTAAAGACAGGAATGGGTAGTTTAGGCAGGCCCATACACCACCAATAACGACAACATCTTCGCTTATAGATGCTGCCCAGTTGGTAAAAGGTTCGGGTGATGTGTTTATTAAAACTCGGGTACCTGCCTTAGTTGCATGGGTAGCAGTTGCAAGTCCTCCCCCCAAAAGGCCTGCGGCAATTTCAACTGCGGGGTTTAGGTCGCCTATTGCCCCTGCTGCCAGCATGGCGCCAGCAGGGATCCGAATAAAAGTATGAATACTATCCCACCCTGTATCAACGCCAGGGATTTTATCGGCAAAAAATTCAATACAATACATTAAGCCTGCTGCGCCCATTACCATAGGGTTGGCAATAATGAGCAAATCAGGGGGGAGGTCTATATTTCCGGTATTAGCTAAATAGCCTAAGGTAAACAGGGTGGCATATAAATTAATACCGCTTGCCCATGCTAATCCCATGGTTAAGGCCAGAGTGGTAGATATTTGGTCTAATGCTTCCATAAAGAACCTATGTTTTGGTCAGGGTTTTTAAATCTTCATTTTGTCAGCATAACATGAAAAATATGAATATTTGCTGACTCCCTAATGAATTATGATTTTTTTATTTTTGGGTAAAGATACCAGCATAATGCAAGCAATAGACAGCATCCAAGGATAATGCTTATACCAAGCTCTGGATTTGTTCTTAGCAGAACCTTTGCTGCCGCAAACATAAGTAATAGTGTTGTGATAACGATGAGTGAAAAAAAGGTATGCAAGGATGTGTCCTGTGTTTTATTTTTAAATTTAGTTTAGAGGATAGGTTGAATGATGTAAATTTTTTATTAGTAGAATTGGTATACTATTATTTTTTTTATTATGAGGGTATGGTTTATGTCTTTGACTGCGGATTTAATCGAAGAAATTAAGATTCTTACACATTATAACTTGGCCTCGATACGGGAAGGTATTAAAGTGCACGGCTCAGCAAACCCTGATGCCGTTATGGCGACAAAAAGATTATTTGATAAGGGGTTGATTTCACAGGATGATGGTGGTTACTTAACTGATTTGGGTATTGAGGCGGCAGAACATGCACAGTCAGTTTTGAGAATTTTAGATAAATAAGGTCTTTCCAAAAAATAATGCAGGTTGGGTAAAGCGGAAAGTTATTGTTAAGCCCAGCGGATAGAGATATGGTTGGTGCCTATGTTAGATTTATTTTTAATTATTATTTTGCTACTGTTTGCTTATTACTGGTCCAGTTCTATGAAAGCCAGAGAAACTGCTTATCGGGCTGCTGTTGTTCATTGTCAAAAAATGGATGTGTTGTTGCTTGATGATTATGTGGCATTAATTGGGCAGTGGTTAAAAAAGGATGAGTTTGGGGTAACAAAAGTATGGCGATCTTTTCAGTTTGAGTTTAGTTCGACAGGGGCGGAAAGGTACCATGGAAAGGTGGTGATGTTGGGCGAAAAAATACTGTCAATTCAATTAGACCCTTATAGAATTCAAGAATAATGACTAAGCATAAGAATTACCAAAAGATTTCGCCTGAAACGCAGGGCGATGCTATGAAGGCTGCCAAAGCGACTCAGCGTCCTGGGCAAACAAAAGAGCAGACTAAATTGATTGCTCTGGGTATCGAAAAAGGGATTAATCATTATAAAAAGCAACAAAAGGAAAGATCCAGGGAGTTGAGCCGAAGGTTGCAAAAGGCTTCAAAGTTGGCTTCTGAGGCTAGCAATGAGCCTGCAGAAAAAAGTCAGGTGACTACAACCTATAAATTGTCAGTCGTTCCATGGGGGTTGTTGATAGCTAGTTGGTTGGGGTTTGCTGTCTATGTTTTTCTATAGCCCAAATTCGAAAAGCATTTTTGGATATAAATAAATTATAAAGGCGATAGCTGCAATATAGATAAAAAACTTAATAGGGTTTTCGATAAAGGCATTGAAAATCCCTTTGTTTTTTTGTTCTTTTTTTAAGGTAAGATAAATTTCTCGTTGTGTTATTGCCCTTTGATTGTGGTACTCGTTGAGTAATTTCTGCGCGCTTTTTAGCTGCTCCTCATTTTTTAGCCAAAGAGCGGGCATCGATATACCCCAATTTCCCGCTGATGTCTCGTAATAAACTACGTTATGCGTGTCCAATAAATCTTTAATTTCAAAAGCTTCATCATCAGGTACGCCCCGCAGAGAAAAAAGTAGAATAGCCATGTTTTCTTTAAAAGGTAGTCATTTAGGTGAGTGATTATAAATAAAAATGAAGACTGGAGGAAATAAAGTCGGATAAATGTGTCATTTATCGATATTTAGTGCGGCATATGACATAGTTTTTTTTGTTTTGTGAGGGATGGATTACAAAACCTTAGTAAAGTTAATGACTTAAGAATTGGCATTGTTTGTGCTCGTATTTCTGAGACAGGTTACTTATTTTAAGGTGAGAAACGAATGACAAAAGAAATTACAACAGCTTCTTCTGAAATTGATAAAAATGCAGCGATATCGAGTGGGTCTTTGGCGCTAGGTGCTGGGCTTGCGGTTGCATCGATGATTTTAGTTCCTGCGATAGCTATGCGATTAGGTTTAGGGGCAAGTCTTACTGGTGCATTGCGAATTGCTTTAATGAAAGCCAGTAGTAAGGCTACTCATGGCGGGAGTGATGAGTCGGGTGCTGCTTCTGCTGGCTTTAGCTGTCATTAAGTTGAGACCCTATGCTTTATTTGTTAGTATATAATACTACTTCAGTTTAAAGGGGTGATTGAAAGATATGAGCGATAAAAAAGTTTGCGATCTTTGTGGTTTGGCCGTAGAAGTAGAAGGCTTCAAGCTTAAAACTAAAGAGGGTGAAAAGGGATTTTGCTGTGAGGGTTGCAAAGGTATTTTTCAAATGCTTCATGAGGATCAGGTGTTAACTGGATCAACAGAAGATTCGTAATTATTATATATTAGAGATCAAAGAAATGGCACATTCGCACGGTAGTAGTCACTCCCATGGTGTTAAACACACGATGGGAAAGCAAATTATGAAAGGCTCAATGGCTTCTGCATCTGTAAAGTCTGGGGGGAAGATTATGAGTAAGTTGGTAAAACATCCTGTATTGGTGTTTGGTTTAGGAGTTGCGGCGGGTTATGTCGTTTATAAATATAGAAAAGAAATTGTAGCGAGTGTTGGTAAAGCAACTGATGCAAGTAAAGATTTTGTTTTACAGCAAAAAGAAAATTTAGAAGATATTGTTGCTGAAACAAAAGAAGAAGGTTAATGATATAAATAGATGGTTTTATTTATCTGGTTAAATTTGACGGGCAATAAGACGTATTGAAAGTACGCTTTATTGCCCGTTTTTGCTTTTAATGTTTTTTAAATAGTTGCTATGAGTATCCAAAAAGAATTTATTGTTAGATATAGAGCTGAAGGGCATGTTCGTTTTGAAATACCTGTGCAGTTGTGTAATGAAAAAAGTGCGAAATTAGTGACTAGTCAAATCCTAGGAATTGTAGGTGTATATCGAGTTGAATTGTTTAGGAAACAAAGGAAGTTGTCTATTCGATATCAAGATGTCGTTTGTGATTTTAAACAATTAGCTCAACAGCTTTTTCAAATATTATCGAAGTTGGACGAGCAAGGGTTGCTAGTCAAAGTTGAGCAGGAGTCAGATAAAAAGGAAGTGAAGCAGCAGAGTAAGTGGAGTTTAAAAGATAAGGTTAAAGATTGGAAGGCATCACGCTGGGTTACTGAAAAATATGGTGATGCTAAAGAAACGGCTCAAGCTGCTAAGGTGATTGCTAAGATTGGGTTTAAAAAACCAAAATCTTTTATTAAATATCCTGAGAAGGCGGTTATTGATTTTTTGAACGATATTTTAGTTTTGTATTTAATTAGATTGCACTGGACGAGGATTACACAAGAATG
>JALSLS010000039.1 GCA_026988195.1 Methylomonas sp. | reverse complement strand
GGACAAAACCGTCTTTTGGATAAGGAATCCAAATTCCATGTATCACTTTCATATTTTATAAACGCTAAATAATGAAAAACCAATACTATATGGTATATCGTAATAGTTTTGTATTATTTATGAATTCTTTGGGAGGGGGCTGTCCGAAAAGATATAGCAGTCAGTGTTCACAACTTTGTAACATGTTCTTTCAATAATTTATAAAACTCAGTAATGGGCAAGGGCTTGCTAAATAAATAACCTTGATATTGTGTGCAACCCTCGGCTAATAATCGTTGTTGTTGTTCTTTGGTCTCTACGCCTTCAGCAATAACACTCAATCCCAAGCTATGCGCCATTGCGATAATGGTACGCACAATTGCTTGGTCGCTACTGTCGTTAACAAGATCATCGACGAAGGATTTGTCAATCTTGAGTTGGTATAATGGCAACTGTTTGAGGTATTGCAAAGAAGAATAGCCGGTACCAAAGTCATCTAATGAGAATTGAATGCCAATATCAGCCAATCTTTTCATTTTGGCAATGGTTTCTTCAATATCGTTTAGTAATAAGCTTTCTGTTAGTTCTAACTTAAGTCGTGCTGGGTTGATATTATACCGTTGAATTGTCAGTGTGACTTTTGAAATGAAATCAGCTTGACGAAATTGTTTGGCACTTACGTTGACGGATAATGTCAGGTCGTGAGTGAGCGGGTCTTGTTGCCAAATTTTAAGCTGAGCACAGGCCGTGTCGAGTACCCATTGACCTATTGTCAAAATAGTTCCATTTTGTTCGGCAACAGGGATAAAGTCTAAAGGGGAGATTGAGCCGCGCTCAGGATGAACCCAACGGATTAACACTTCAGCTCCTACTGGGCAGTGTGAACTATCCATCTGTACTTGATAATATAATTGAAATTGTTGCAGTTCTATTGCCTGATTAAGCTCTGTTTCTAGCTTTACGCGTGCTGTGATGCACTCTTGCATCTGTGGATCAAAAAATCGTAGCGCATTACGTCCATCATTTTTCGCTTGATACATGGCAATGTCCGCTTGCTTTAATAACTCATCCACTTTTGTTTGGTGATCGTCCAATAGTTTAATACCAATACTTGTGCTGCTGGTGTAGTGGTGATTTGCTAGTTGGTAAGGCATATTGATAGAAGACAATATCTTATTAGCAATGTGTTCTGTCTGGGAGGCAGCTTCAAGGGGCTGTTTGCTCAAGCCTTCCAACAGTATCACAAATTCATCACCACCAAAACGAGAAACAGTATCTCCTTCGCGGGTGCATTTTGTTAAACGTTCAGCAACTTGCTGCAATAGAATATCTCCTGTGTCGTGCCCCAGCGTATCATTAAGGGATTTAAAGTGGTCAAGATCGAGAAAAAGTAATGCCGCTTGATTACCGCTTCGGGTACTCGCCGCGATAGCATGATGAATGAGGTCAGTCATTAGTCGACGGTTGGGCAAGTTGGTAAGGGGGTCGTAGTAAGCTAAATTTTTAATTTCTTGTTCTGCCTGTTTGCTTTGGGTGATATCAGTCAGTGTACTCACATAATTAGTGACGACACCCTCTGCGTTTTTTACAGCGGTGATGGTGAGTTTTTCTGGGTATTCTTCAGCATTTTTACGTTTATTCCAAACCTCCCCTTCCCAGTAGTCAGTGTTATTTATTTTTTGCCATATATCGCCATAAAAGTACGCATCATGTCGGTCAGAGGATAGCATACTAGGCTTGTTGCCAATGACCTCTTCAGCGTTATATCCAGTAATAGTGGTGAATGCTTTATTAACCTGAATAATGACATTATCAGCATCAGTTACCATCATACCCTCTTGTGATTCGAAGGCGGTGGCAGCAATACGAAGTTGCTGTTCGGTTAGTTTGCGTTCGCTAATATCCTGAACCATCGCGGTAATGTAATTAACTTGACCATTAGGCTGACGGACACAGTTCACCACTAAATGAGTGGAAATTATTTTACCTGTTCGGCTAATAAAACGCTTTTCAAGGCTGTAACTATCAATCTCATTCGCTAGTAGTCGGGTGAACTGTTCAGCATCGGCGGCCAGGTCATCAGGGTGAGTTAATTGCTCCCAGGTCATGTTATGCAGCTGTTGTTCGGAATACTCAAGCATTTTACATAAACAGTTGTTAACACGAAGCCAGCCTTTTGCTGGTGAAGTAATAGTCAAACCTACAAGGTCTGATTTATAAAAGGATAGTAATTCGTTTTCTTTTTGTGCGACAGCAATTTCTGCTTGCTTACGCTCAGTAACATCAACATAGACCCATAGAGACACATCCGTTTCCTTTTGTAATATAGTGCCACTTATATCAACCCAAATATGCAGACCATTCTTACGTACAAATTCTAATTCGTTACGTATAACACCTTTATTTTGAATGTCGGCGTAGGCTTTTCCTATAGATTGATAATCCTCTTCGTTTGCATAGAGTTGTCGCGTTGAGCAGCCATTTAGTTCATTTTTATCATAGCCCAGCATCAACTCCACAGCAGCATTAGCCCAAATAATATGTCTGTCATGAGCAGTGGATATAGCAATCAGGGTATTATCCAAAATTGTTGTTTGCTCAGCGAGTAACTGCTCAACTTTTTGAACAGCTGTATAATGGCGACCCGTAATAACTAGCAATAGCAGTTGTAGTAAGCTGGTAAAGATTAACCCAGCAAGAAGAACTTGCCATGCAAATAGGGTCTGCTGAGGTGCGAGATAGTTTGGTGAGGCGTAGATTGATAAACGCCAGTTTCTGCCACCAAAATAAATATCATCAACCCATGAATATTCAAAATCCTGAAAGGTAGTGGTATTGTTGGAGTTAAAAATTGTCATGTTCTTGCTATTAGGATCAATATCTTCCAGTATCAGCGACAACCCTTCTGGAAGCTGGGGCTAATTACCTTTTGCCAGATTGCATCTAGATAAAAAACACCAGCAGCGTAGCCAGTTGGTGAGTGGGAAGCTCTATCGGGTATGATAGGCACCATTAACAATAGACCCGCTCTCGATTCACTACCTTGAATAAGTTGAATCGGTGGACTTATAGCTGGCAGCCCCGTTTTATTCACTAAGTTAAGTGTCTTTAAACGCTCAGGGTTCGATAGATTATCGTAACCAAGTACTTTATGATTTAGGTCGAGTGGGCTGATATATGCCACAGGGACATAACTATTGCGCTCTTCTGCGGGGACAAGGTGATTCAGCTTGTCACGTTGAGTAATTCGAAAATTAGGCATTTTCAGTTGTTGAGACATAGTAGCTTCAAATATTTGTCTGTCTGAAGCCGATATGAGAGGGCTCCAGCTCAGTGCTAATAACTCAGGGTGATTAGTTAAGGCGGACTGTGAAAAGTTTTCAAATAGAGGGTATTCTAGTCTAGGATTTACGTTGATCAAATTGGCAATAGAGGCTACTGACTCTTGATAAGTATTAAGTTTAGATTTTAAACTTGTTGAAACTGAACTAGCTATTTCTTTCAATTGATTAGTAATGTGCTTATTTTCAATGTCAGCCACATAGAAAAAAATCAATAAAGTAGCCGTTAAAGCTGTTAAAACTGGGGGGGCTATGTTGTTTATTCTTTGTGCCCAATATGGCTTACGGTAATTTAATACCATTAGCAGTAGAGGGCCAAATAGGATGACACCAAGTGTATCGCCTAACCACCAGTGTAGCCAATGAAAAACTAACTCGGTAGGTGATATGATACTAGCGGTTAATAAAGTTGCACTCGCCCAAGAGGCCGCAATCAAACAAGCAATAGGACCAGCTAATAATAGAAGCCATAAACTATCGCTAGTATTAAGAAATTTTTCCGAATCAGGCTTGCAAAAACGCTTAACCAAAATAACGGCTACCCAAGCTTGTAGGCTGGAAGCGATTCCGATGCTTGAGGCAACGACTATATCTTGTATGCCAATATCGCCTAATGTAGGCGACAGCCATGCATTAATGCTTGCTGAACCTAACCATATAGCCGGTAGTAACCTTGATCCGCCAGTAAATATAGCAACAAAGGCAACGCCTGAAGCTGGAAAGATAGCTGTCGCACAACCGGGTAGTACGCCTAGCTTAAGCCCCGTCAAGCCGAAGAAGAAATAAATGACGGCAATAACTAAATTTAAGGTGATGAGCTTTGCTAGGTGGCTTAAGCGCATTTTATTTAGCCTTTAATGAGGAAGGTGATAGAGGTTGTTCAAGCATCGTAATTTATAGTTTAGTCGTGTTTTAGATTGATGGTTAGAGAGTATCCTTTTAAATCGCTATTTATTCAAGATGTACACTTGATTGAGGTGGTGAAAATTACCCAATACCCGAACTCACATATAGAGCCCCAACGTTGACTTTGATATTTTAAACATCAAAATTTTACTCTTTTAGGTTGTATTGTTTAATTATTCAGTCGATATTATCAGCCATCGATATTTTTTACCTCCTGTGCCCATCCTAACCGTTTTTTTAACGGATTTATCTAGGAGGCTGTCCGAGAATAGAGAACCTGCTACGGAAAAAGCCCTTTTGGCCACTTTTTCCGTTCATTTTCGTTAAATAGCACAACTATTCGCC
>JALSLS010000038.1 GCA_026988195.1 Methylomonas sp. | reverse complement strand
CCTTTGACCATCCTACTTTTGAAGCATGGCTGGACGGTGTATTTACCCCATATCGGTAAAAATAGCACGTAACTTAGCAATATCATTAATTTTAATTTGTTTTGATTGCACTTGAATAAGCTTTTCTTGGTGAAATTTTTTAAATAACCGACTCACCGTTTCTAATGCCAAGCCTAGATGGTTACCTATTTCTTGGCGGGTTAAGGATAAGTTAAATTCAGAAGCAGAAAACCCCCGTTTCTTTAAGCGATCTGAAAGACTGATTAAAAAAAAGGCTAGCCTTTCTTCTGCTGGGCGTTTATTTAAAATAATAAAATCATTATTCTCATTCATTTTTTCGCTACTGTGGCGAAATAATTCTTTTGTTAGGCTAGGGATATTTTTAAAAAGAGCATCCATGCTCTGTGTAGGCAACTCGCAAAAACTCAGGGTTTCTAGGGCAATTACAGAGCTGCGGTATTTATTATTGTGTAGGCCATCAAAGCCTAGTAATTCACCAGGTAATAATATATTGAGTATATGTTCATTTCCATGGTGGTCAACGGCTACCATTTTTGCTGTCCCTGATTTTATAGCCAACACACCTCTAAACTTATCTTCTACACGAAAAATATATTCACCTTTCTGTAGCGTTTTCTTGGGTTTAATTACCTGACTAATATGGTGAATTTCCTCTTGGGATAAACCGCGAGGGAAACAGATGTTATCTAGACTGCAGTTGTTACAGTTAACATGGTTTTGTTTGGGAGTCATATTAATTTATTAGATGGTCTTTAGAATCAGTATTTCCAAGGTTGTCTATCCAGGAAATGGTGATTGTATCTCCAATATCGCCACCAATAAGTAAAAAGTCAAAATAGGGGTTTTTTGAAATACTTCCAGCCATATTACAACTAATTACTTTCATTTTATTATGTTCAACCCAAAGTTGCTGAATATGATGTGCGGGGATTAATTTATCTTGCTCGTCTTTGTTACGACCGTTTTCCATAGGGTGAGTGATTAATGTCCGGATTTGGGTGTTTCCTTGTAATCGTTTGGTTCTTATCTTAATACTGGACATTTTAGCCTCCACAACCACCAATAGACACTTTAACTTTTTTCACCTTTCGATAAAACTTACCATCGGCTTCAACAATAATAATAACATTACTGGTTTTTGCCATTTTTAGCCTGGCTGATACTTCCGCTTTTACCGCAGGCGAAATAAAAAATTCTGCAGATAATGGGTGAGGGTTTTTTTCCACTAAAATATAAATTTTAGTTATTTTATCAAAGTGGCTACTTATTTTAATAGGGACGACAGCACCATTTTCAGCAACACGGGGTAAACGTGAAATTTGAATTTTGTTATGATTATCAATCAGTTTTTCACCTTTAAACAGGTAAGCAATGGTTTCATCATACTGACTTAAAGTAAAACTTTTTTTTAACCATTTAGCATGAGTGATGGGAGAATATAAAATTCCCGAGGCTATCGTTAAACTGTATGCACCAAGCGAAATAAGGTTACTAAGGAAATCTCTGCGACTTTTAATCATCAATCAAGGGCTCTTATTATCTTGAAATAATTCTGTATACTTGCGAGCTGAAGACTCGGGGTTATGGTCAAAAATACCACCAATGACCGCTAATAAATTGGCTCCTGCTAATAATAAATCAGCTCCATTGTCAGGTAGAATGCCACCAATAGCAACAATAGGCACTTTAATTTGAGCTTTAGCGAGTCGCAGTGTTGCTATATGTGCAGGTAATGCTAGGGGTTTAGAGTTAGAAGGGAAAAAACGCCCAAAAGCTACATAATCTGCCCCCTTTTTTTCTGCCTGTACCGCAAGGTTTATATCATCATAACAGGATTGTCCAATAATGGCTTTAGGTCCTAGAATCTTTCTAGCTGTTGTGAGGCTATCATCATATTTACCAATATGCACACCATCAGCTCCTACTTGATAAGCCAGTTCTGCGTTGTCATTAATTAACAAAGGGACATGGTATTGTTTGCATATTTTTAGTAGTTGTTTAGCTAAATAAACCTGATCCTGTGGGTTTTTATCGCGGTATTGAATAACTTGCGCACCGCCTTTGAGTGCTTCTGATACATCTTGAATAATATTATCAGGCGTTTTATTTTCAGTTTGGGTGATGGCATACAGTCCTGTGCTAGGGAATATCATTGACCATCCTCCATCCAAAATAAGCGGTCTGGGTTATATTGCCCTTGACCTGGTTGATAAGCATGAGACAAGGCGTTCCAAGTATAGTCTTGGGCTTCTGATACTGCAGTAAATGGGTCTAATCCATGAGCGATTAATGCAGATATTGCACTGGCAAGTGTACAACCAGACCCATGGTATTCTTGGGGGAGCCTATCCCAGCTAAAAGTTTCTGTTTTACCATTTGTTTGAAATAATTGATTATCTACGGTATCAGATTGTTCATGTGTTCCGGTTATCAATACGTAATCACAACCTTTAGCTAATAATGCTTGGCCACAATTTATTAATTCAGTTTGTTTTGTTAGAATTCGAGCTTCTTCACTGTTGGGGGTTAAAACAGTGGTTAAGGGAAGCAATTTATCAATAATTTGGGTGATTAATTGTTCATTGGCTAAAGGGGTTCCGCCCCCAGCGGCTAAAACAGGATCCAAAATAACGGGGATATGCGGGTATTCTAATAATATAGAGTGAATTGCATCGACTGTTTGGTGGTGACCTATTAAACCAATTTTTATAGCACTCACCTGAAAATCATTTAACACGGTGTGAGCTTGGTCAATAATATTTTGTGCTTGTTGAGGAATTAGTTTTTTTACATTACGGCTATCTTGTTCAGTGAGTGCAGTAATAACACTACAGGCATGGCATTGATGACTAATAAAAGTTTCAATATCTGCTTGTATTCCAGCCCCACCACTGGGGTCATGACCAGAAAAAGATAAAACAACAGGGCGGTTTTTTCTCATGAATTAATGATATTTTACTGAAAATGTGAATACGCATTAGCTCTTAAGCCAAAGGCCAAATAGCTAAAGGTAAAATAAAGATGGTTAGAATAGCATATTGCAGAAAATTTCTTTATTTCTTGTGGAGAAAGGGATGATGGAAATAAATACAAGTCGCAATAAACAAAGAGGTAAAAATTAGTCTTATAAAAATAGCGGTCGTTCTTAGCCTTTTCTCCCAAGTGGGGGGAGAAAGTTGATATGATGCTTACGTGGGTATTCTATAGAGTAATGTAAAAGGGCATAGACCCGAAAATAAGACCTACCTAGGAGCAAGCTTAAGGGCTTATGTTATGGGGGGGGGCGTTACAAAAAAATTATTTGGTAAATTATGCTTAAACATCAGGCGCTATGGGAGTCAAGCTTTCCCGAGTTTTTACAATGTGGTGAGTCAAAGGTAGTGAGCCTGATGGAAAGTGCTACTTTGGTCAAAATTCCGGCTGGGCAACTTGTTTTTTCATCAGGTAGCTCGTGTGAAAACTATTTATTACTATTAACAGGGTGCGTAAAAACTCAATTACTCTCTGAGGGCGGGCGTGAAATGTTGCTATATCAAGTTTTACCTGGTGATTCTTGTGTATTAACCACATCCTGCTTACTAAGTGGTGATGAATACCCAGCTGAAGCTTATACGGTGGAAGATACTTCAGCATTTGTTATTTCTTCACATGCTTTTTATCGATGTTTGGAACAATCTGCTTTTTTTAGAGAGTTTGTGTTTAAAAACTTTTCAGCAAGACTTTCAAGTGTTATTTGTCGTTTGGGAGAAGTGGTCTTTGAAGGTATCCAATGGCGATTGGCTAAAGAGTTACTGAGTTCAAATGTAGAGTCATTACAGTTAACACATCAAGATTTAGCAAGTAAATTGGGCTCTGCTCGTGAAGTTATATCTAGAAATTTAAAGCAGTTTGAAGCAAAAGGCTGGGTGAAATTGAATCGAGGCGCTGTGGTTATTTTAGACAGGGATGCTCTAAAAAAGTTAATTCAGGAAAGATAAATCAAGGTTAAAGGGTTATATAAGCAGGTTATTCCTCATAATAAGTCCACTTATACAACAATCAATAAGCAACTTTTTAATCTATTATTTTTGCATCTTCTTTTTGCTCATTACCAATTAATCGTACGATAGTGAACCCAACTATTCCACCAACAAAACATGCCATTAATAAGGGTAGGGCGAAAGGGATGTCATGATGGTCTCTCATATCCATACTTAACATAGAAGAAAAAATACTTAGCATAAAGTCTATCATTTTACTTACCTCAATATAGTGTTTGGTTACCAAGTTAAACCTGAGCGCATAAAGGTTTAACTTGGCTCGGTATCTATATTAGAATATGTTGAATTAGTAAACAGTGATAAAGTCACATAAACCAAGTAAATCCATAGGTTATTTTAAAAAGGCTTAACCACCGCTAAGATAATGATGCCTATTAAAAATAAAACAGGGACTTCATTCACCCAGCGGTAGAATACATGAGATCGTTGATTTCTATTATGTTTAAAGTCTAATAGCCATTTGCCACAAAACCCATGGTAAACCAGTAAAAGTGCTAATAAGGTTAATTTAGCATGTAGC
>JALSLS010000037.1 GCA_026988195.1 Methylomonas sp. | reverse complement strand
TTATTTAAAAAGTTTCACCAAGAAGAACTTATTCAGGTGCAATCAAAACAAATTAAAATTAATGATATTGCTAAGTTACGTGCTATTTTTACCGATATGGGGTAAATACACCGTCCAGCCATGCTTCAAAAGTAGGATGGGCAAAGGAGGTACGACGTGCCCATCAATGGCATCGTGCGGAACTGATGGGCACGCTATCGCTTTGCCCATCCTACAGTGCTAGTCGGCGCGAAGATAATTGAAAGTTTTAGAGAAAAGAGCATCATTTTAATCGCGCCGAGGGCGGACGCTCCTACATTGTCTATTCACAAGCTGAATAGTTACAGTGTTTTAATTTTTAATACCGATGCCTTTATGTAATAACAAAAGGCTAAGCAAGGTTAAAAATAAAATAAATCCACCGGTAATCATAAAAGCAACGTTAATATTGACATCACTTACCCCGATCAGTCCGTACCTAAAGGCATTAATCATATACAAAATAGGGTTTGCTAATGAAATTTTCTGCCAAACCTCAGGTAACATGGTGACGGAGTAAAAAATCCCCCCTAAATAACTCAAAGGGGTTAATACAAAATTCGGAATAATTGAAATATCATCAAAACTGTCTGCAAATACTGCATTAATAAACCCAGCTAAAGCAAATAAAGTCGCTGTTAAAAAGTACACCGATATTGTGACAGCTAGATTGTTAACCGTAATATCAGCAAAAAATAAAGAAATACCAGTCACCACCATTCCAACTAATAAACCTCGTGCTATTCCTCCTCCTACATAACCAAATAAAATGACCCAGTTTGGAATTGGAGCGACTAACAACTCTTCAATATTACGTTGAAACTTTGTTGAGTAAAATGATGAGACCACATTGGCATAGGAATGGCTAATCACCGACATTAAAATAATTCCAGGAACAATATATTCCATATAAGTTACCCCACTGATACTTCCAATTCGATCACCAATCAGTTTTCCGAAAATTAGAAAATACAATGCAGTTGTAATGGCTGGGGGTAATAAAGTTTGCGGCCAAATCCTAAGAAAACGGTGTATCTCTTTTCTGATAATGGTATGAAATGCTATAAAGTTATTCATTTACCAAATCCATAAATAATTGTTCAAGGCGATTGGTCTTGTTTTTTAAACTTAACACGTTGATATTTTTTTCTGATAACTTCTGAAATAACAAGTTAAGGTTTTTTCCCTTTGGAACGGTAACTTGCAGAGTTTTATTATCGATAAGCTCAAAATCATACCCATCAACCTGAGGGGGATTAGAAATTGGATCGGATAAATCAAGTACAAAAAGATCTTTATTAATCCGAGCCAGTAAATCACTCATACCCGACTTTTCAACGATGATGCCATCATTAATAATTGCAATATTGCGACATAAGCTTTCAGCCTCTTCCAAATAATGAGTTGTTAAGATAATCGTGGTTCCTTGTTTATTGACCTGTTCCATCATCTCCCACATAGAGCGCCTAATTTCTATATCAACCCCTGCGGTAGGCTCATCCAAAATTAATAGCTTGGGGGCGTGAACCAAAGCACGAGCAATCATCACTCGTCGCTTCATCCCCCCTGATAAGCGACGAGACACCGTATCTCTCTTATCCCAAAGTGTCATTTGTTTCAGGCACTTTTCAGTATTCATTAAGGCTGTTTTTTTAGGCATACCGTAATAACCCGCTTGGTTAAGAACAATATTTTTAACAGTTTCAAATTGATTAAAATTGATTTCTTGCGGGACTAAGCCAATACATGACTTGGCTTTGGCCGTTTCTTTTTTCAGATCATAACCAAAAATACTAACAGATCCACTGGATTTATTAACTAAAGAACTGATAATTCCAATAGCAGTTGATTTACCGGCGCCATTAGGACCCAATAAAGCAAAAAAGTCCCCACTTTCAACTTCAAGATCAATCCCCCTTAAAGCAGTAAAGCCATTACTATAAGTTTTTTTTAAATTTTTAATGGATAATGCATTCATAGTAACTATTACTTAACGAAAGGTGAAAAATGAGTTAAATTACTCACTTGGGTTAAAGGCTAATTTGTTTTACCCAGTAATTTTATCAGACTTTTTATCTTCGACTCAAAAAACAGGATACCAAGGTGACAAACCAATACCCCTCAAGCGTTGCAGCAATTGATTTAGGTTCCAATAGTTTTCATATGATTGTATGTAAATTAGAAGATGGCAAGCTACGTACTATTGATAAACTTAAAGAAATGGTGCGTTTAGCCTCAGGGCTTGATGATGAAAAAAACCTAAATGCTGAAACACAACACAAAGCCTTAGAATGTCTTAAAAGATTTGGACAACGTATAGAAAACTTCCCTCCTGGTAGCGTTCGTATCGTAGGTACCAATACCTTGCGTACCGCTAAAAATTCACGGGAATTTATTGCCAAAGCTGAAAAAGCACTAGGTCACCCTATTGATATTATCGCAGGTATTGAAGAAGCCAGGCTTATCTATCAAGGTGTTGCAAATAGCTTAGGCAGTAATGCTGACTCTCGTTTTGTCATGGATATTGGCGGAGGCAGTACTGAATATATTATTGGTATAAATGATTTAGCGCACACCAAAGAAAGTTTGCACATGGGCTGTGTGACTGTCAGTAATTTATTTTTCCCTCAAGGTATTATCAGTAAAAAAGCTTTTAAAAAAGCCGTCCTTTTTTCTCAACAAAAACTAGAACCACATCAGAGAACCTTTAACAGTCGCCGCTGGGATGAAGCTATTGGTGCCTCAGGTAGTATCCGCTGTATACATAAAGTACTTATTGCCTCTAATTGGTCTAACAATGGCATTACCCAAGAAGGCTTAGATAAACTGGTTGAACATATTACCGAATGTAGCCATATAGATGAGTTAAACCTCCCTGAATTAAGTGAGGAGCGGTTACCTGTTTTTCTGGGTGGCGTTGCCGTTTTATATGCAACCTTTAAAAAGCTAGATATTAAGCAAATGACAGTCTCAGATGGCGCTCTCAGAGAAGGCCTGATACATGACTTATTAGGGCGACTTTATGATCATGATATCCGCACTAAAACGGTCAAAACATTAGCGGAACATTACCACACAGATATAGAACACTCGGAACGTATTGGGCAAACTGTTGATAATATTTTAAACCAACTCAACAGCTCTTGTTATTCAACCCAGAATAAAAAAAATATAATACAATTTCTTGAATGGGCCGTTATATTACATGGAATAGGCCGAAACATTGCTCATAGTCAATATCATAAGCATAGTGCCTATGTAATAGAAAATGGTGATTTAGCGGGTTTTTCCCGACAAGATCAACATTTATTAGCTACAATCGTTCAAACACACCGTAAAAAGTTCTCACGCTCACGTTTTAAAAAATTACCTGCCCCATGGAATAAAGATGCTCCCGTGCTAACAATTATTTTACGACTTGCCATTTTAATGCACCGTAACCGCCATACTCAGGATACCCCCGAATTTACAATAGCAATTAAATCTAGCTCAATTAAGCTACATTTTTTAAATGACTGGCTAATGAATGCACCTTTAACTCAAACCGATTTAAAAATAGAGGCTAATTATTTAGAATCAGCTGGATATAGCTTAAGCTATTCATAAGGAATATGAGGGAATGAAACAATTCGCTAATATTGTTTTACTCCCTTTCTTAACCCCTTTGCGCCTAATATTCTTTTTTTTTGCAGCACTGCCTTTATTAATTTCTATTATTCTATTTTATGCAATAGAAACTAACACCATAACCAATAACAACTGGTCGCTTAATGCAGACGATATACGTAGAGCCAAAAAAATCGTCCAGAAAGCGGACTCAAAAGCCCAAAAGACCATACAATTAAGTGAGAAAGACCTTAATACGGTTCTAAGCTACCTGCTAAATTATTACATTCCTAGTACTTCACAAATAACAGTTAAAGACCAGCAACTACAGTTTAAGTTTTCAATATTCTTAAACAAAAATCCCTTTGGAAACTATCTTAATTTTAGCTTCAACCTGACTAAACACGAAGGCTATCCAACTATAAACACCCTACAAATTGGATCTATAAAAATTGCAGATGAATTTGCTGGGCTAATTCTAGAAAATATTATTAAACACACGCCTTTAAAAGAATTTTACATTCTGGCTGCACAACATATAAAAGAACTACAGATACAGCCTAAAGGCTTAATAATCAGCTATATTACCTCAGCTGATTTAAGTTTAAAAACAACGCTTAACCTGAATAATAAAAACTATAATGCAATACTCTTTTATCAACAAAAAATAAGCACCATTATTGCTGAACACAATCCAAGATGGCGTTTATCATTAGCCGAATTATTACAACCTTTATTTCTACATGCCTTTCAGCGATCAACCTTATCTACAGCCATTTCAGAAAACAGGGCTGTGCTTATTGCAATAAGCACTTATGTAAACAAAAGAGAAATTCAGGCCTTTGTCCCTTTTGATATTAGCCCTGTCACTCAGCGTCAATATTCTGTATCTTTATATAGAAGAACTGATATGGCAAAACACTTCATGGTTTCTGCAGTATTAGCCGCAACCGGTGCAGAATCACTGGCTAACTATCTAGGACTAGAAAAA
>JALSLS010000036.1 GCA_026988195.1 Methylomonas sp. | reverse complement strand
TTGAATATTTGTTCCAGGGACAGATAAAAGCCCTGAAGGTTTGTTAATAACCAGTATATCTTTATCTTCATAAACAATATCAATAGACATCTTTTCAGCTGGGTTATTTAATAGTGGGTTTTTATCCATTTCAATCCCATCAAGCATATGCTTTAAAATAGGTTGGCATTTTCCATGACATGCATTATAGAAATTTAGATGCTTTTTCATTTCTGATTTTGGTGATGCTCCCCACCAAAATTCAGCCATTGCCAAAGGTTTTAAGCCTTGTTTAAACGCGTATTGTAATAGCTTTGGCGCAGCACATTCTCCAGACCCCGCCGGAGGAATAAGCTGTGAAGTATGCTTAAAAATATCAGTCAAATTTTTTGATGCCCCTTTGATATTTAAAAACTGATATTGAGCAAAGAGTTTTTGTTGTAAAACTGATGATAATGCTTTACGTTGCATTTTTAATGCAATAAGGGGAGATACTAATTGGTTAAGGTTTTGTTCTGCGTGCTCTATTCGCTCAGCCCAATAAACATTCAAATCCCTTAACTGGTTTTTTTGTTTGATACTTTCTTTACTTAACTTATCTTTAAGCAGTAAAAAATTATCTGCACTCATAGTTTGTTGAGCATTCAATCTCTGAGCCTTTCTGTTTTTTCGTCCCAGTATCATTTTATCTCGATGGTTTGAGATGGCTTTTAAACAGGCCTCTTTTTCAGCTGCTAAATAATTTTCATATTCTATAATGTTAGGGTCTTTTTCTAACTTGGTAATTTGTTTATTTAAACCGTTAATTTCTGACTGCCCCTTTAAAAAAAAACCATCTTCAGCCAGCATATCAAACACAGGAGGAACAAATTTTGGGTGGTGATTTTTATCAGCAAGTTTTCCAGAAAAAGCCGATATATAACCTATTTTGTGCTGTTTATTTTCAACAAGTAATACACCAAACATCTTCCCAATAGCTGCCTCTGTATTGCCGTTAATGCTAAAATTATGCTCCCATTTTTTTTGGGTTTTCAAGTGATCTTGCAACTCGTTAGCCGCTAATAAACATAGTGGATGTGGCTGATAATAGAAAGGAAAAGTAAAGCGTTCAGGTAAGGTAAAAGCATCAATGGATTGTTTGAATGCAGTAAAACAATTTTCTGGCAGTGGCATATATTTGTTAATTAGGATAAACAGTTGATCTTGGGAAGTTAGGGATTATTAAGTTTTATGTAGGAGCATGTATGAAATAAGTTCCCGATTTCATGCCCATTCCTTAGCCAGGTTTAAAGTCAAGCTTACATAATTCTTTGGCGGCATGTAACTGTCCATCTAATAACATGTTTTTTAACTGTTCAGAACGAGGCATATAAACATCCGTTAATTCTTTAAAAGCTTCAGGTAAATGATGACGTTCCATTTGAGATAACTGTCCATCAAATGCGGCTGAGATACTGAGTAAATCTAAAATAAAAAAACGTTCTTTTTCTGAGACTTCCTCTAAAACCTGTAAAAAATCATCCCAGCTATCATATTCAGAATCATCATCAATTTTGAACATATCACAAAGTCTAATTAATAAAACAAGCATATTAGGGTGATAGTTCTGAGCTAATACCATCATTGTTGCTACTGCACGAATTGAACCTTCACGCGCTTTAGGCGAGAGTTGCTCTATTAAATCATCCGTTAAAATATCATTCACTATATGTGCAGCTAGTTTATTGCCAAAAAGTCTTAGTCTTGCTTCTCTGGCAACTTTAAATAGCGTAAATGCATCCCAAATTCCAGTAATAGGAATTGCAATCCAACTAAATGCATTACGTATTTCACCTTTACCAAAAAGCCGAATTAATACAAACTTAACTAACATGCCACTTAGAATAACTTTGGTTTTATATAAAAAAGCCACTAAAAAAAGTTTAGATTTTGATAAATGCTTAAGAGGATCTATGCCTAAGTAATGAATAACTGGGTCTGGAACCTCTAGTGCAGCGCGAGCCAAAATATTAGGTACGGCATCATCTCCAGGTAAGCAAGAGCCTTTACTTGCTTGATTATGTCCAGTTAAGCAAGCCAGACTATAAACCGTTTTAATACCTAGCCAAAATAATACTGCCATTTCAACTATCAACATAGTAATCAGTACCGTGCCGTAAAGAAAATAATATGGAATAGTTGCCATACTGCTTTGGTAGGTCCACTCAATCCAGATAGTGACAAAGGTGGTTAAAGCGCCAATAGCAAAAGCGATAACAGTCGCAAAAGTGGTAATATTTTGTGCTAATGTTTTTAAGGTAATATCGGGAGGTAGGTCATCAATACTGATATTTTCAATATCTTCGCTACCTGATTTGTTGGCTAAATAACGATAATATTTAACCCCGAGTGCCTCTAAAAAACTAGGGGGTTCATCACGCTTGTATGATGATTTTTTTATTTTAATACTTGGGTTGGACATAATATTTAGCTTTTAAGCAAGGGAGTATCGGTCACGTTTATTGTATTACATATTTGGGGTATTGTGCATAAACGGCATATTATTCGCTTAACGCGCTGTAAGCGTTACAATACGAACTCTACAGAGGAGCTGCATTTTCACGAAGCCTAGCTTCACGTCTTCTACTCCGTAATTTTGGTTGCAAAAAATCGCCTCAAATTCAGATATATTATGCTTCTAAATGTACTTTTCTGGCTAGCTCTGAGAAATCATGGCTGTTTTCAGAGTCAGCAAAGGAATAAAATCCCGAAAAATTGATATGAAACCAGGCTACAGGCGATATTCGTTTTAACGCCTCTAGATTTTCCGAGCGTCCTTCGTGCTCATTGGATTCTTTTAGTTCTGTGAGAATTTGAGCGTTATAGTGAAACCTAACACCTAGCCAAAAACAACAAAACCAATGTAAATTGGCTAGTCTTTATTTGGCTATCTATCTTGGCTAGTTATGATTGATGAGCAAATAATTGTGTATTGGTTGTTTTTTGAGTACCAAGGTGGTGCTGAAGGACTAAACTCAAAATGTGTCGCAATGTAAAGACGTTGGGGTTCCTTCCTCACCCGCAACCTACAAGCCTAACTTACCGCGTTTGATTCATCTTGATTCAATCGATTTTTGATTTTTCAATCCCCAAACAGTGAGCTAAATATACTTCAAATGATTTTGCAATTTCAAAAGCTTCTCCAAGATCATGGTCATAAGATATTACTTGCCCATCATTTCTAATGCCCACAGGGTTATCAGAGTGATCCGAAGAAATAATGTACAAATCGTTCACACATGGCCAGCCTTCATTACGATAGTGCATCGTAACTTCAGCTACCGACCATAGTTCATCATCCATAGGATCAGCGTGTCGTAAGCCATAAATAGGAAAAGGTCCAACAATGGCTCCGCCATATTTTTGGATAAATTCTTTATAATCTGAAGCAAATCTCACGCCTAACTTCTTTTCAGTTTCTACGATTTCTTCCTCTAAAAGAACAGGGTCTGCTTTCATAAAAGGAAATTCTTCAAATAGCTTTTCTAGTCCATCCCAAATTATCTTCTTCATACTATAGCCCTCTATTACCCAGCTCTTGAGTCGCACGGCCTTTCCAATAATCTTTTTTCCACAAGTTAAAGTTATTACGTTGTTGCATAGATAACCCTCCACCTTTGGTATTCCCATTAGGCTGTTGTCTTGGATTGCCAATACTATGATTTTTTGCTGGAATTTCAATGATGGGACCACTCGGATTTTGCTTATGGTGATGCAATATCAATTTATTTCCTTTAGAATCTTTCGCTGAAAACCCGTTCTTTTGCATAGCTTTCAACGTACTACTATCAATGTGAGAGAGGCTTCTTTGAGCTCGGACTTCCATTCCATTAAAAACAGATCTTCCACTTTTTGTGAAACTCTTCCCAATCCCCAACCCAAAAGCAAACCGAATATCAGTTCCAGGGATTTTAGGTGCAACTTGGTCTAAAACAATAGCTCCTCTTTCTCTAATATGATTTCCCAAGAAATTAGAAATTGAGGGTTGGCTATCGATTGTTCCTTGCGTTCCTCTTGCAAATGACTGGATACTATTTGAAACAGGGTTGGGCAAAGCATTAAGTGTATTGTTATATGCGGTTATAAAATAACTGCTTGCTTGTGTTGCAATCGCTTTTCTAGCTGTGGCAAGGACACTCGTCCCATACGGATCACCGAAGTTAACCGGACTATTCACCGCATAAGCATATTTATTAATCCCATCAATAAACCCTTTAGGATCTGCTTGGGTAAATCGTCCTGTTTGCGGTTGATAATATCTGGCTCGGTAGTAGATTAAGCCAGTATTATCGGGTTCTCTGCCTTGGTAGCCGTATTGCGGTGTGCTGCCTTTTTGGTTTTTGCTGTTGCCCCAGCTGTCGTATTGTTGGCTTGTTGCTAGGCTGCCTTGTTCATCGGTGGTACCGGTGATTGTCAAACTAGTTGTCGCCTAAAATTGTAAATTTATGCCCGCTCTTTTTGCTCGATTTCAATTTTTTGATTTTCTGGCTTGATGGAAGCTATTGTAAAAACTGTACTGTATCGTTGCACCAGAGGGTTGGGTGATTTTGATTAAATCACCATCACCGTTGCTGTCGTATTCATACTGGGTTTTTAAGCCGGCTTTA
>JALSLS010000035.1 GCA_026988195.1 Methylomonas sp. | reverse complement strand
GCTGAGAACAGCAAAAAAACCAAAATTACCCAAGGGGTTTAAGGCAAAAGTTGAAGTTGAGGATGATGATAGCAGTGGGTGGTAATTATTTAGAAGTGCCGGTAAGGAATAAGGGATTAATAACGTCTGCAACTAGGTTTATAAGATGTGTTGAAGTACGTAGCGCATGTGCTACGTACCTCCACTACAAGAGCACTAATAGTGCAGTAATAATGTAGAATTTAAAGCTGGTATTACAATAGGTTTTTTCAACCAATTCAGCTTTAATTAACTTGATGGGGGGGATTACAACCTGAAATTAAATAAACTTAATTTTTGGAAAAGTAAAATATACCCTCACTCCTTATTAAACCGTCTTTTTTCGGCTATAAAAAAAGTAGCCTAGCCCTGCTACTATTAAAAATCCAAAAATAGGGAGAATATTGTTGTCAGAACTAGTTTCTGTTTTTAGGGTGTTTGGGAATCTAAACTTGGTTATAACGCCCAAGCCGGAATCATTAATATCGATGGTAATAGATTTTGCATTGAGCCCTAATAATTGAACTTCTCCACCATCAAAGGCTTTGTAGTTTTTTGATCTGTTTTCGGTAAAGTTTGGGTAGAGGGGGCTTGATGAAAAAGTGCCTTTGGAACCCAGTGCTTTTGCTATTTCAACTTCTAGTTGCTGAGTAGATTTTCCTTTTGTCTGTACCACTATAGGTGCATCGGTACCAATGGATATAGTAACCGTGCCACCGGCAGTCTCTAGCTTTATATCAGAAGAGAAATCTCTAATATATTCAACTTCTGCTGTATAAACCAAGTTGATAGAAATATCTACGGAAGCATTGGCAAAGCTTTTTCCGGGAATATTGTAACTTAGGCTCTGGTTGGTATAGTCTCGCGTTGTAATGCGATCAATTGCAAAACTGGCTTTATTAAATATAAGGAGCTCATCCTCGTTTTTATTTATTTCGACAGAGGCTCCTCTATCGCTAGGAGCCTCTGTTTTAATTGCAGCGCTAAGTGCTCCTGCCACCTTTTTGGCAACGTCAACAGCTGTCATTGGTTTTTTATTGTCTGTGCCTTTAATAAAGGCTAGACCATTTGCCTTGTTAAAATTTATGCCTTGTTTTTGCCAAGAAACCATAGAAGAAAAAGAGGTTTCTATTGATCTTTTAGGCGCGCTAGTTTTAATGCGTAATTGATCTGTTTTCTCTGGGTTTGCCACGCTAATAGAAGGAAGTCCCACCATGTAGGCAAGCAATAGGCTTAGGGTTAAGGTTTTTCTTTTTATCATTATTTTATCCTCTGTGTATCTAGCAAGCCTACCATAGTTAAGGCGGATTAAAAAAACCTTTCAATTAAAGTAACTTCGGCTTGTGAGAAGGTAATGGTGATGTAGGAACGTTCGCCCTCGGCACACCGCTTCGCTGCTCCTCGATAATAGCTCCTGCATTATTCTACCTACGTGCATAATCTATATGGATGTAGTGAATGCAGATATTGCAGGAGCAAATATCTGTCCATGCACTAGTCGGCGCGAAGGTAATTGAAAGTTTTAGAGAAAAGAGCGTTATTTTAATCGCGCCGAGGGCGGACGCTCCTACAAAGAATTTGACTAAAGATGCTGAATAATTATTAATTAAATATACTATATTTTTTACAATAAATTTTAAGCTAGTAAGCTATGATAAATACTCTGCTTTTTAGACCAGAATCGCGTAGAATATGCTCCCTTTTAAAGTATTTTACGCAATAATAGTTATTGTGCTTTTCGACTCGGAATAAAACATGCTCGCAACCGCAAATATCACCATGCAATTTGGCGCCAAGCCATTATTTGAAGACGTTTCAGTTAAATTTAGTAACGGTAAGCGTTACGGGTTAATTGGTGCTAATGGCTGTGGCAAGTCAACCTTTATGAAAATTTTAGGTGGTGATTTAGAACCCTCGGCTGGAAATGTCTCTAAAGACCCGCATGAACGTATTGGTAAGTTAAAGCAGGATCAGTTTGCTTATGAGAAATATGCGGTGATTGATACCGTTATTATGGGACATGAAGATTTGTGGAAGGTAAAGTCAGAGCGTGATGCTATATATGCCAACCCAGAAATGACCGAAGAAGATGGAATGCGTGCGGCAGAGCTTGAATCTGAATTTGCTGAAATGGATGGCTATACTGCAGAGGCACGTGCAGGTGAGTTATTGTCTGGTGTAGGAATTGATGTTGTACAGCATTATGGCTTGATGAGTGAAGTGGCACCAGGCTGGAAACTCAGGGTCTTATTAGCTCAGGCTTTGTTTGCTGAGCCAGATATTATGTTGTTGGATGAGCCAACTAACAACTTGGACATTAATGCTATTCGCTGGTTGGAAGGCATGCTAAATGAGCGTAACTGCACGATGGTCATTATTTCACATGATAGACATTTCTTGAACAGTGTCTGCACCCATATGGCTGACCTGGATTATGGGGAAATACGCATATTCCCAGGTTCGTATGATGATTATATGAGAGCTGCGACTCAAGCGATTGAAAGTATGCAGTCTGAAAATGCTAAAAAGAAAGCGCAAATCACAGAGCTTAAAGCTTTTGTTAGTCGGTTTTCTGCCAATGCCTCAAAATCTAAACAGGCAACTTCGCGTGCAAAACAACTAGAAAAAATTAATTTAGCAGAAATAAAACCTTCAAGCCGTCAAAATCCTTTTATTCGTTTTGAGCAAGATAAAAAGTTACACCGGCTAGCGTTAGAAGTGGAAGGTTTAGGGAAAAGTTATGACAAGGAGCTTTTTAAAGATTTAAACTTAATGGTCGAAGTGGGGGAACGGATTGCTATTATTGGCCCTAATGGTATTGGTAAAACAACTTTATTAAAATGTTTAATGGGTGAAGTATTACCTTCTGCTGGTTTTGTGAAGTGGTCAGAAAATGCTGATTTAAGTTATTGTGCACAAGAGCATGGGCATGAATTTGAAGGGAATGAACAACTCATTCCTTGGATGGATCAATGGCGTAAACCAAAGGATGATGATCAGGTAGTTCGAGGTACATTAGGGCGGTTATTATTTTCTCAAGATGATCTTAATAAGAAAGTAGGAGTACTGTCGGGGGGAGAAAAAGGACGTATGATTTTTGGCAAACTAATGTTGCAACGTGCCAATATCATGCTACTAGATGAGCCAACTAACCATTTAGATATGGAGTCGATTGAATCGCTCAATTTAGCGCTTGAAAACTATCCAGGTACATTAATATTTGTTAGTCATGATAGAGAGTTTGTATCATCACTTGCTACTCGGGTCATCGAGTTTACCCCTTCCGGCCTAGTTGATTTTAAGGGAAGTTATGAAGATTATTTAAGTAGTCAGAAAGCGAGTTAGGGATGTACCTAAAATAACCTCTATAATTTTGACCGCGCGAAGTATACCTGCTTTCTTATAAAGGAAGTAACTTTCCAAACTCTAAAGCAGGTATAGGTTTGCTAAAATAATAGCCTTGTACATATTCGCATTGAAATTGTTTGAGAATTTGTAGCTGTTCTTTAGTTTCAACCCCTTCGGCGACAACAGATAATCCAAGGTTTTTTGATATTGTAATAATAGAAGTTACTAACGCTTTATCACTTTGGTCTTCAGTAATATCTTGAATAAAAGACCTATCAATTTTTACTGTTGATACGGGTAAATTTTTTAAGTAGCTTAATGATGAATAGCCTGTGCCAAAATCATCCAATGAAAAGGTCACTCCTTTTTCAATCAATTCTTGCATTTTTAATACGGATTTTGTGACATCATTAATAACACTATATTCGGTTATTTCTAGGTCAATGCACTGAGCAGGTACTTTTATTTTATCGATTAGGCTAATGATCGAACTTGAGAAATGTTCATCCTGGAATTGCCGAGTGCTAATATTGATACTGAGCCTGTGTTGGAGGTTCCAGCGTTTTTTAGCAATCCAACTAGCAAGTTGTTTTAAGCTTTGTTCTAGCACCCACGCCCCTACCTCCATCATTAGTCCAGATGATTCAAGAATATCAAGAAAGTAACCGGGTGCCTTGATGCCATCTTCTGGCTTATTCCAACGCAATAAGACTTCTGCCCCGTGGATATCCCCGTTTAAAGTATTATTCTTTGGTTGGAAGAACAGAATAAATTCATGCTGACTGCAAGCTTTTCTTAATTGGTGTTCAAGTGCGAGTTGTCGCTGTACTTGAATACCCATATCCTTGTGAAATATTTCAAATTGATTTTTTCCTGATTTTTTTGCTTCGTACATGGCTGTGTCTGCAAAGCGCAGTAATTCATGGCTATCATCGGTGTCTGATGAAAATAATGATATGCCAATACTTGCCGTTAAGTTGAAGGTCATGTGTTCAACGAGTATATCCATAGCAATATAATCATTAAGTTTTTTGGTGACCTTGCGAGCCTGGTTAATAGCCTCAAATGAATCTGCACTTAGGCCGGTTAAAATCACTACAAATTCATCCCCACCTATTCGGGCGAGGGTATCTTCACCTCTAATTTCTGTCTGTAATCGTTGCGCTATTTTTTTTAGGACTTGATCGCCCATGGGGTGGCCAAGAGAATCGTTTATATTTTTAAAGTTATCAAGGTCAATATATAACAAGGCGCTATGGCCTTGGCTGCGATGAACTTTATCAA
>JALSLS010000034.1 GCA_026988195.1 Methylomonas sp. | reverse complement strand
GTGCAAGCCGATGAAACGACCCTGAATGTTATTCAGGATGGTCGAGAGACAAAATCTAAATCCTATCTGTGGCTGTACCAGAGTGGCAGCCATGATAACCAGCGCCCGGTTGTTTTGTATGACTACCCTCTGTGTCAGAATCCCCCTGTGTCAGAATAGTTGTCGCCTCTAAAATACGAGTCAAAATCAATATCCATGCCCACAGGGCATGGAATTGCAGCAACCTCTTAAAAGGAGTTTGAAGCCAAATATTTGATAATGCTTAATTTATGAACTCTTAATTGACGCATTAGATAAAACTGTATTTAACCACCATCACAATTTCCTCAAGCTTTTCTAATTCTGCCGGAATTACTGATAGTTTAAATGTGGTATCAAGTTTAATATCTTCGCTATTACCACGGCATAATTTCCATTCGTCAATTCTTGCTAAATTAATAGTCTCACCATCAATATTTATTGAATGAGATTTGGGGTTACCCTTTACCTGAGCAATGAATATGATATTTTCTATAGTAGCATCAGCATCAATTAACTGAGCCATATAGGGCAACCTTGATTTATCTATTTTCAAGTCTACAGAACCATTTTTCTTAAATAAATGCCACTCATTAGACAAATCATGTTTTAGACTTAAAGCTATATGTAAACCAGTTTCATTAAGTTCTTGTTCAATATTTTCAAGTTGTTTTGATAGTGACTTTGTTGCAGCTAATTTAAGACGTTCTCCACCTTCACTGCTGGTATATTTTAGATGGATAATCGCATCTGAAATCGTTTGGTAATCAAATTGCCTTAAATCAGGTAACTCTAACCTCCATTTACTAATAGCGCCTGCACCTTCAAAAGGTAAATAACGCTCATCTTTAAAATTGAGTTCAAATAGTCCGCTGTCATTTTGAGCAGAGCTTGTTGCTATTGCATTAATAGGAATAATATACGTTTTGAATCGATTATCTGTTTCCTCAATATTTTCCTCGTAAGCTTTTCCACCTATCGCGGTATTGCGGAATTTATTTTCCAATAGGCTAAGCGTGGCATTAATGCCAGTATAAGGGCCTGCAATACAAGGAATAGAAATAGAGACTGATTTGATACGGCGTTTGAAATGACCGGGGTAATCCATATCAAATAACACTTCGGGTATTATAAATTCACATTTCCCTGATTGTTTTAGCTCTATAACTGCTAATGGATTAATTTGGCTAAGAGAGAGGTGTTTGACTATTTCATAATCATGTCCCCGTTCATTTTGATAAGCCTGTTCAAGTTGTTTAAGCCCTACATAGAGCTGTTCGCCAGCCAGCAAGCCTTCTCTTCCTGCATCAAAATACCCAGATTGAATAAAATTGGCACTACTTAATCCTCTTTCAAAACAATAAGTTTTTTCTGATTTTTTAGCAAGATCATAAGCCAGGTTATAAACTTGATGATACAAGGTTTTTAAGTTCCCCCGCATCCAGGTATATAACTCTTCGTTGGTGTATTTATTTTTTAGAAACTCTTCTACTTCATTGGCATTATCTATAGCCTTTTGTTGATTCAATATCTCTTGGTTGGCAATATTGATGCGTATTTCCTGAGCAGTAATTTGTTTGTCTATTTGTTTTAGTTCATACCCAGCAGCATTAACTTGGAAAGTCCTGTCTTGAAGTGCACGAGTAAAACCACCTTTTTTGCCAGCACTTGATGAGGCATAACTTAACTCGCTTGCATCTAGTTGTAAAAACTTAGCCCAGGCTTGAGCTGCTGCTCCTAAATTAGAACCACCTAACGTAACTGAAGCACCAATTCCCCATGGTTGAAGATTTATTCCAAAATTAGGGATGATATGTAGAATACTTGCTATTTTTTCAGGCAGAGCTGCATCAACCTGTTTATCTTGAGCATCACTTGCTCTATCCATATCCTCTTTCTCAAAAGAGATTAACTTTAAGCCACTATCCCCATCCACAGTAACAATTTCATTAGGTACTCCAGTAAAGTCAGCTGTTTCATTAGGTATTAAACTTTCATCTAGCCCACTCAGTTTTAGGTAGTACTTCATTCTTTCTGCTGGAGCCTTACGATTTTGCACCAGACTTTCAAGGTTTTTTTGTGCTTCTTCCAATTGTGATTTTTTGATTTCCATCACCAAATTCTGCATAACACTCTCATGTTTTGCACGAATTAAGGCAATAGATTCATTGTCCTTCTTCTCAATGGCAGAAAGCATCGCTGCACCGAGTGATTTTAATTCATTACATAATTCCAATGCTTTCTGTAGCAAATAATAGAAGCGATAATTAGGCATCGGAGAATTGAGATCATTCAATACAGACGCAATACTCAACCCTTGTGCAGCAGCCTTAACTAGTAGAGCAGGGTCAATGGGTGGCTCAAATAAAGCAAGTTTTCGGAAGACCCCACTGATATTTTGACAATGTCTTATCTTATATAATCTATCTTCTAGGGTATCCCAATATCCCATAAGCTTAGGATTGTTTGGAATACAGAAATATAAGGACGAAGCAGAACCAAAGATATTAGCTAGAACAATTTCATCATTCACCAGACTGAAAGGCAGAGTCGTTTGATTACTGAAAGGTGCGGCTAATTCCAGCTCCACTATTGCATTGCCAAAAGCATCCCATTTATCTAATAAACTTAAATAAGTCTGTGCTTTTATTTTACCTCGTTTGGGAATCATCATGGGTCGTGAACCCAATATGTGTCCAGCTAATACATAGAGCTGGGTTGCTTGATTGATACTTTCAATCGTATCCTGTCGGAATAAATAGTCCCCCCAGGCAACAAGATTATCGATATATTTCATTACCACCCATTTCATATAAGCAACAGGGCGATTACGTGCAACCACATGAGGCATAAAAGGTTTATCTCGCCATTCATTAATGGTTTGATCAGCTGTATTAGGCTTGAGACTATTAAAGATACTGTCTAGTATGCGTTGGCTATCGATTTCCTTGAAAGGCTTAAATTCCCAGAAACGATTATCCTCATCTCCATCAGCTATCGGATTAAACACAAAGTGAAACCACTTCATGGCTTCCTCAAATTGTTGGGCTTTGCTTAGTTCATCTGCTAACAGAATAGGCGTATGAAAAAATAACTCCCAGTTATAAAGTGAATAGGGACGTTTTAACTCATGATAACTATTCTGATCATATAAACCAAAATCGTTACCCATCATGGATAAATTTTCTTGGAAAAAACTCTCTAAGTTACCTAGATTAATTTTCCCTAGCAAATTAGTAGTAAAAGGATGGTGGAATATATTTTGGGCATTAGTTAAACCTTGCAACCTCTCTTTTGAATTATTTTCATAGAAATAAATATCTGTAACTTGTCTTACTAAGGTAAGAGACTTGATTTGCCATGAATACATATTTCCATTATCTTGATTAAAGTAATCAATCGGGATTGGGGAAGTAGAGACCTTCGTTCCTTTTTGCAGGTTATTTCCATTAAATTCAAATGCTCCTTTAAACCCACCATCGTTATCGAAATTATCATCAACATCAATTAATACTTTATTTGAATATATAATAGGTACAAATTTAAAAAACTGTATATCGGTTACGTTATTTATTAAATCTGAATAAACGGTATCTTTACTTATCTGTTTTTGTGTCCATTTACCATTTCTATACTCGCTCCATGCCATTTTTATTTCATAAAACTCCTCTGGTTTTAATTGTTCTGGGGTACTATCTGCAGAAGCCCTATTCGATTGATTTTGAGATGTATCATTAGGTCGCGTCTTTTTCATTATCTGTGGAAAGAAAATCAACAGACGTCCATTCCAAACTACTGGTATAAGATAACAACCATTGCCTGTTACTTCTTGGGTATCAGGATTAACTACATCATAACTAGGTATATCAATCTGCATTTTCTCCCAGGCATACCAGTTCATTTCATCTAAAGCTAAGTAGCGATAATAAAAGAAATAAGGCGCATTTCGGGTGCGGGAGAATACATGTAGCTTCGCATTACCACTCCATTGCGTACCCGATCGTGTGCCGTCAATGTACAAACCCACGACCTCCATATTTGCCACTTCATCGACTTTATATAGATAGGATTTAAGTGCATCAGTAATATTTTGTTTATTAATATCCTTTTGTAACAACTCACTCTCAAGCTCCTTAAAGAAAGGGCTTTTGTCATCCCTAAGATTACTTTCAATCCAGTTTTCAGGATAAAGAAATACTTTACGGTTAGCCTCCCACACTCTATATCGCTGCATCCATTCCCAACGCGATCTATCCAAAATATCTGATTTTATTCCGTTATGCTCTTCCTCTAATCCCAGTAAACAACGCTGTACAAACAATTGAACCGATGAAATGGCTTGCTTAATGCGTGAGGTTTCCATGCAAGCATCCATTTGCACATCAATCAAAAAGTATTCAAATAAGCCATCTGCATCCGTTACATTCCAGGTAATTAATTCCTCTTGCTGTAATAAATAACCAACTAATGCTTCTTTTTGATGATTCCGAAGTTGATCATTAAGCGGTTTAATGACGAATTCCCAGTCGGTTTGAGTATATCTTGCTCGAATAGCATTATTAATACTATCCGCAATTTGTCGACACTTATTAAATTTGGATGTGGGAATAGCCCAATCAAAAAGCAGATCAATATCCATACCGATTTTATCGGTTACCTTGATAGCTTTTTGCAGTTTTAACAGATTTATTTCGTTACGATAATCTTCTAATTCAGTGATATTAAAATGATTATTAGCTATTAATTTATCAACGCGTTCTTGTTTCCAATTGGTGAGTTTGCCTATATTTATACTGAGTTCAGTCGCATCAGATGTGTCATCGTATGCCCAATTCCAAAAATCAAGTATATTTAACTCGGTTTGGGGTAAAGAATTACGTAGCCTAGTGTAGGCATCTAATCTTAACCAATGCACAAGGGTTAAGGCATTAATATCTAAATTGTCAAAATTAGCTTTATGTAATTCTAAAAACTTGATTTCATCTGCACCCAATTCAAAACCAGAGATCAACATAGCGGCTTTTTTCAAGGCAATCAGTGCAGGCTCACATTGTTCGTAAGCAAAACCTGGCATTAATGCAGATGATGGGATTAAAGTAATGGCCGAAGCAGGTGTTTTCCAAACAATGTTTTTAAGTTCCACGCCAGTTGTAGCAAGTTTATATAATTTTCCTGCTTCCAACTCTGTGCTTATACTCCACCATTCATTTGTAGGGTCTTCTTCGGCAGTAAAATCTAAATTGACTCCATCTAAACTGATAACTGGCTTAGTATCACTGTCTTTAACAATAAACGTATAATGAGTGTCAGCCGTAGGTATTAAATAGCCACTCCAATTATTTTCAACAGGTTTACTGCTATCCTTAATATCTTCAAAAATAGAGTAAATTGGGGTGACTGGGTCGCCTAATTTAAGAACTTCTGATACCAATACATCAGTAACTTTCATTTCCAGTTCAGAAAAATCAGCCAATGTATCAATTACAAAGCGATGGGTTAATTGTTGACGAAGATAAGGTAAAAATATTTCTAAAAAAGCAACGTGTTTTTTTGGTGCTGTATTAGTATCCTCTTCACCCTCAGGTATTTTATCTAAGGGAATAGAGATATCACCTAATTTAATAACAGCTTCTAATTGTGCTTTTTCATCTGCTGTTTTCGTTTTTTCATTTTCAAAAATGCCTGACAGCAACTCCTTAAATAATTTTTTTTGTTGCTTTTCAATACGTGTTAGAGCAGATTTCCACTGTAGGTCAGCACTAATGCTCTCATAATCCACTTTTTCAGCATCAGTTAAAATACCTGTAATCTGGATGGTTCCAATTGTCTTGTCATATTTAAGCTTCTTATTAAGCGATTTTTCATCAGATATAGTAAATTCCAGGTTTTTTGGTGCATTCGTTATATAACTATTTGACCCTTCTAATAATCCAATAACTTGTTCAACAATACTTGTGTCAAAAAGCAAACTGGCCTTAGTACGAATTAAAGCACTCGTAGCTTGCTCTTGAATGTTTATTTTTTGCAATCCTGCATCGGTTATTTCAGGATCAGCGATTAAATCTTTATGTGTTTCGTCAATGGTATTTAAACCATCATATAAAGCTTTACTTAGTAGTAGAACTTGTTTTTGAGAGGGTGCAAAAGGTTTCTTTTCATCATCAACATTTTGAATAATATAATTCAATTGCTGATAGTTAAAACCTGCATCTTCCATTTTTACCCATTGCTTCATAAATTTAAGTGAAGCATGTGCATCTTGAAAAATATTGCCATATAAAGGCAAAATACTGATAAAAGCAGGTATTCTTAAACCTAATATTTTGGAAAGCAATCGGTAACGATAGAGAATGGACAAGTTACTCAAAGTAAGCTTATCTTCCATTCCACTAGCCTGCATGATGGCCTGAATATCATCTGCAGATAGATTAAGAGCAGCCATTACTGCGGGCGTATGCTCAAGTAATGTGGCGTCACTTATTAAGTAATTCCCTCTATCATCCGCCTTAAATACATTATCTATCCCTAATATATTGTGGGTTAGAAATAGGCGTTGATAAAGTGATTTATCTCCAGCGGTATTTATAACCGTCCAGAAAGAAAGCAATTTAATCAGCTCAAGCCCTGTTTGATCTAATAATTTTTTCACCGCTACCAGCTGATGAACAAGAAAGGGACTAATGTTGTAATCTTGGTGCGTAAAGGTATCTTCTTCACAGATACTGCAATCACCATGCATGCTATTACAATCATCTTCAGCACCGTCACAAACGGTATGATCTGGCTGTTTTTCATCTTCCCTTTCTTGAGTTTTGGAAATGCTAAGGCCAACAATTGATTTATCTATTTCATCAATCGTCCAGCCTAATTTACGCCATAAACGGATAAAGCGATGAATCTTGTCATACTCATCAACTGTCAATGGCGTTCCATCCAAATGCTGTAATAATGCACTATCAAGATCGCAACTGTCTTTTTGTTCAAAAAAGACCAAGTAAACTTCATTATTAACAATAAGAAAAATACCTTTCTCACCTTTATCACTTAAGAAAAATGAATTATTTAAAGTCTTTTCTTCAACTGGCGGTTGTAGGGCATTAAAACTAACTTTTCCTGTTTTTTTATCAATATTTCCTATGACTTCCAGGTCATTATTTATTTTAAAATAAATTTTGCAATCTTGGACTACAGGGAATTCTTGCTTCCACTCTCGCAACATAGCTCCATGCATGTTCCTTCCTATAATTACCCCGTCAATACATCCACTACCACTTTCAATCACAATCATCTTGCCAACTTTTTCAAAATGGCATTTAATCCAGCAGATAATATCTTTATCAGTGATTTCTGAACAGCCTTGAACAGGTTTTGGACAACTTAAAACCTTTTTATCCGTTAATTCTTCTATTTGTTCTTTAAGTAGTGGCAACAAATCAGCAAGTTTTTCCCACTTAACTAATTCCTCTGCCATTTTATCAATGCCATGAACCTTGGCGTAATTCTGCAAAAACCGATAGCTGAAACGCAAACTGTCCATAATGGCTTTTGACTTGCCAGTTGGCAAAAAAGGATTGAGTGTCTCGGTTTTTAACAGATCGACTAAATTAAAATAGTCGATACCTGTACGACGAAGAAATTCATGTTTAATCAGAGTAAGTCCAGCATCACCCAACATGGTGGCTTCATCATCAAAACCATAGTATTCATGAACGGGTTTTACGCCAATAAATTCTTCATATTCAGTTTCGGTATGGATTTTGTCTTTCAGCTTATCTAATAGTGCTTTGCTTTCAAAGCACTCTTTAGTCAAAATGACATATTCTTCTTTAGTTAACTCTAAAAACTCAGCATCAGTGGCTCTATCTAAAGCTTTATCTTTAAGAATGGTTAGATCAGCATCATCACCTGCATTATTTTTTCTAAAGGTATCAATCAATTCATACCGACTGGTATCCAGATATTTTAAATAGATTCTCGTGGCATCAATGGGTTGGTGGTACGGTAAGGTAAAGGGATAAACCGCATTTTTCAAAATGCAATAAGCTTTATATTCAGTATGTTGTGGTTCAGCTAACAATTCGCTACTGGTTTCATTGTCTACATTAAACGGTTTAAGGTGCTTAAACGCCACATAGTTTTCCATCACCTCATTAACTAGGTCAACATAGGGAATAAGCGTATTAATATTTTTGCAGGTAAGTTCCAGGCAACCCAAATCAGGTCGACGGTCAAACAGTTTTTCCAGAGGGGTGTTGGAAATATCTTTAGGATCGGGATTAATTACAATTGGACCTGTAGCACTAGGATCAAGATTATTATTGCGTAAATATTGTAATAACTCCACATAATAAGCCGCTGCACTGTAGACAGAATTACACTCCCCACATTCACAAAAATCAGCATCACCAAATAGCAAGTCCCAGGATAAATTGTGTTTACTTATTTTTTCTTTAACGTATTCTTCTCTTGTAGGAGCAGTCATAATAGCACTGCCAACGGGTCTCATTATAGCTGCCTGGGGGTGCTTGTTAGCACTCAAACTCTTATCAATCAGAGCGACCCCTGTTGCTTGCCCGGCCTCTCTAATCGACATTAAGAAATGTTCATTGCGAACTTTGCTTTGCTGGGCATTATGGTGAATTTGTGCCAGGGTATTCTCGTCCAGATCACTTTCAATAAAAGCAGCCATAAACTGTGCTTTAGGCAATGCCGATATTTGCATAGCTGAGTGAATATTAGCGTTATACAGCATAGGCACTGCATCTAACACTGGACTAATTGCGACGATGCGTTGTAAATTTTTAAGTTGATTTGTGACCGCTTCTTGTGATTTTACAGGAATGTCTTTTAAGGTTTCTTTATTATTGAGGATCTCGTAGACAGAGGTGGTTTTGATATTAAATGTTGGCTGATTTTCTAAAACCGAAGCCACATTGACACTAATCGGATCGTTAAATACAAGAACTTCTGGGTCTTTTATGATATTGACCAACATAGCAGTGGGTTCTATGTGGAAAAGCTGGTTATGTAGATTGAGCGCAAAAGTCTCTGGCTTTTCCTCTGCGCCGTTAGGAGCAACCGCCTTCACTTTTTTAATAAAAGTAGTTTTATTTAATGTTAAGGCTATATCTCGTAAAGAATGGATTTTCTCGTCTTTTTGAAAAATGGAAACCAGTTTGGCGTTATTACTCCCCCATTCAGCCAAGTGATGAGTAAATTCCAGATTATTGATCATAACATCTGTAAACCCTGCCATTCCAGAGAGTTTAGGTTTAATAGCAGACCATTCACCATCATTATCTTTATAAATTTTTTCAAAAGCTTTTTGTTTGTCCGCTTTTAAATCAAATTTAAAAAAATCGATTTTTAAATCAACAAAATTGTTGTTTTCTGTTTGATTGGCCATGATATTTCTCCATTCTCTATTTTTGCTGAACAGGATGTTTATCCTGTCAGCAATGTTTATTCATATATTTCAGTCATTCTCTTTCGATGCTTAGTGCCAGATGGGGTATTCACCCCGCCTGTTACGTTTATGAATCTTTGGCATGACAAAACACATCTCAATTTCATCAAAACTTTAAACGTTTGAAACGGTGTAACATGCTTCGTCTCACTTAAATATAAAACCTATGCCCCAAATAATATAAAACTCAAAGGCGAAGCAGGATTTCCCGATAACCAAATCCAATATTCAGGGTTGATCACATAGCCTTTTCTTACTGGATTTTGATGAATATAATTAAGCTCCTGCTGATAAAAATCAGGGGTTTCTATTTTCTTGGGCGCATTGGTATTCTGCCAAAACTGATATTTTCCCATATCATCTACAAACAACTGTAAAACACGAGGCTCAGTAGTTTCTAGATTTTCCTTAAACTTTACCGAAGTAAAGCGCTTAAAATCACGTAGGAAACCAGCCATGTCAGGAGATGTTGCAATCAGATGAATGTGGTTTAACATAAAAACATAGCCATTTAATTCCAGTCCTTTATTTTCCTGACAGTAGCGTAATGATTCAGCCAGGATTTGCCAGCGATTGTAGCGGTCAAACAGGTAATACCAACGCTGGATGGTTAGCGTCAGGTAATAGGTTCCTGCATTTAAATCTGCTGCTACACGACGTGATGGCATGGTGTTGGTTTCCTTAAATTGCTTTTTTATTAAATTTTACTCGCTGCTGGACGGGATATTTATCCCGTCCGTAACGTTTAAATTCCCAGTACATCACTCCATTTTCTAGTTACACCTAAACTTCAAACTTTTGATACGGGGTAACATACCCCGTCCAGCTCAGAATCTTACCTATATGGTTCTAGAAGACTTTGCTGCGCCTCAATCTCTGCTAAAGTAGGTGCAGATGGATCAATAGACATAAACTCATCCTCTGGGTGGGGTTGAAACGGCACTATAGGTGGTGCATATGGTACGGAAAATTCCAATTTCGGAATTAATTCAATAGTTTGATTACCCCTTTCAACTGCTCGAGCTGCTCTGATTGTTGCTGGTTTTGGACTCGATGTTGGGTTACTTGCTCGACGAGGAGTAACAACTCGAAGCGATCCACTTGTTGAGCTCTCTAGAAAACCAGGCTGACTAGTTTCGGGAGCACCAAGTTCAGCTCTACAACCAGAGCATGGCACCTGATCAACTGCTATAGTTCGTCCACCACTTCCCCCAACATCTTCTAATACTTGAGGCTCTGCATGTGGGTCCCCTCTTGGAGGGCTCCTTCTTACTGGAGTTGTTCGACCACGAGAGTCACGTCCAACAGCATAAGTTCTACCTGAAGTACCTCCCCTTCCAGTTGATGTTTCTCCATTTGCTACTCGCTCCGAAACTATCCTTTCAACCAATGCTTGGTCACCCGCTCCAGAACCACCACGTCCAGTCCAACCACTGCCTGTACCTCGCGATAAACCAACACCTACCCCTGTAGCAACAACTTGTCCCACCGCACCTTGTACTAAAAAACTTTGAGCTTCATCTGGTGACATATCTCTTTCAAAAACTGTTGCAACATTATCTACTAATACACTTCCTCCACCAGTGGGTATTGCGGTTGCAACGACTAAACCTGCTCGTAAATTTTGCCAATTTGAATTTTTTCCTACAGTTTCATTGTGCTCAATGCGCCTCCCTGTAGCACTAAGCCATTGAGGCATGGGGGCATCTCCAGTAACTGCCTGAGTTACTACAGCTGCTCCCATTTGACCGAAATCTGCTACGATTAGCACTGGCTCAACAACACCTTTAGCAGCCCCCTTAATACCACCCCATACGTCAGACCCAAATTGACCCCAACTATATTTTCCTGATGTATCGTATAGTTTTATAGGATTTGACCTTACATATACAAAGCAATTTATTCCATCTGATATTCCAGATGGGTCAGTACTAACCCATCTCCCTAACCATGGCAAATAATACCTCGCCGAGTGATAACTGAATCCACTCTCCTCATCCCGCTCCATCCCCGTATACCGATACCGCTTAACTGCAGCCCGTATATCTCTATTCGTAGCTTGATAAGCAGTAGTCCCATAAGGATGATATTCCTCATAACTAATCACCTGAGCGGAGTCATCCAGCTCCAAAGCAGCCGAACCAATATGATTATGCAATTGATAACGTACTGCTTGAACAGGGTTAGTACGTCCCATAGGTATACCAAAAATCAACCTGGGTTTGGTTTCAGTATCAATCATTACAAAGCGATGTTGCTCATCCATCAAGCTTAGGCTGGTACGTTCTAATCCAGCATCAGAACCATTGTATTGTTTATAAAGCTCATAACCCGCAATATAAATCCGCTCATTTTTTTTACTGGGTTCTTCACCTGTATTAGCCTGGTTCTCGGTTATTTTTCTTATCCGCTGTCCTTGCCCATCGTATTGATAATAGGTGGTTTCAGCTATGCCGCCATCGGTACGCCTTTGACGGATAGATTTGACTAATTCCTCTTTAAAATTCCAGTCCATTTCTTCCAAATGTGGCATGGCAGTGATATAACCATGTTCGGAATGATGTGGATATAAATAAGTATTAACCCCTATTTGGGTGCTGATTAAGCGATTATTAGCTGACTGATATTGGTAATCTCTAGTCCAGGCATTACCTGATGCCTGATGGTGCATTTGCAGGATATTGCCAACTGAATCATATTGGAAGTTTTGCGTGTAATTACGCATCGCCATCGGGTCGCCAGGGCGTAATTGCTTTATAAAAGCCGCATCATTCCAGTTATCTTTGCCATCAAAGGCAAGTGGCGTATCGCTTTCTCTACCACTAGCTTCGGTCAAACGATAAAGCGCATCGTAGGTATAAGTAGAAATACCGGCTATTTTCTGGTTATTAAAAAACACCACTGGGATGTTTTTGTCTTCTATCTGGGTAATATTGCCTACTGGATCATAGGTGTAATACCAATCTTGCAGTGGATCGTTGTTTTGACGTTTGGTTTCTAAGCGATTAAGGCGAAATGTTTCTTTGTCGTATTCAAATTTGGTAATGACATCGTTGCCATAAATAATTTGTTTGCGTTGACCTTTTTCGTTGTAATCAATGTCCTTAATATAGGTACTTGTGTCAGCAAGGTGTGGATGTTTTACATTTTCTGCATTGAGTAACCCAGCTTCATTATAAGCAGGGGTAATAATGCTGCCATCAGGTGCTGTTTGCTGGGTTATTCTGCCTAGCGCATCGGTTTCAGTCGCAAAGGTAAAACTATCCGTTTCTAAATCATTTTCTAAATTGGCATCAATCCAATTGGCTACCCCTTTATAGTCTTTAAATAACTGTCGAGTTGTTGCTGTTGGCTGTCCTTTAAAATTATATTCTGGTGTTAAAATAACACCACCCGTATCATAGTGTTTAAGCACTTGGCCGCGCAGATTATTCAGTTCGGCATCGGGGTCATCTTCACCGTAGAAAATCCGCTCAAAAATATGGTTAAGTAGCGTACCGCCATCACCACCAATTACTTTGCTATGGGTGGGGCGATGCAGAATGTCATAAAAATATTGAAATTCGTGATTACGTTCATCCCAGGTGCGTAATGGGTTGCCTATAATATTAATCAGCAACCAGCGTTTACCGGCATCCATGCTATGCTGATAAATCTTATTACCCAGCATATCGTATTTATATTGCATCACCACATTACCACGGGCATCGATCACTTTTCGTAGATTACCTTCTATATCAAGATCGACTCGGGTCAGGTAAAATTCATCGGCCTGGTTAACACTATTTTTATTATGCTCAACTGAGAGTACCGGTCTTCCTAACGTATCAAAATGCTGGATAGCAGGCGTATTGGCATGTTTGGCGGCTTTATCGGCTGCCTGCTTTTCTTTGTCGGGGTCTTTGCCTGCAGCAATCAATTCTGCATCAATCAGATGATTAGTGCGATTGTGGTACCAGGAAGAGTCTAAAATAGTATCGTTAGGGTCGAATACGACTTGCTTCCATGAGTCAAATTCTGTGCGAGACAAAGTGCCATCGGGTAATTCGGTTTTAATCAACCGTCCCATTGCATCGTAGTAAAGAATAGGAGTAACACCCGTTTCAACTATTTCTTTCAGGTCTTCGTATTGGTGTGTGACTGAAAAATAGGGCTCATATTGTTTGACTGCATTGCCTTTATTATTCAGTATCGTTCTGCCATTGCCAATCCAGCGCAGTTGTTTAGGCACTAGATCAGCCGTATTAATCTCACTAACGGTAAAGCTATCATCTGCATTCACGGTGACTTGCCTGGCTTTCCCTGGTTCGGCCTGTACTTTTTTCATCACTACCTGCCCCAATCCATTGGAATATTCAAAGCTAAGTTGTACAGGTGAATCACTATCCTTTTGGAAGTGCTCTTCTCTGACAATGGACGCTACGACTACAGGCTTCCCGGTGTTTTTATAAACATCAAAATCATAAACAAATCGAGCGGTAGCATGTTGTAGCAGGTTTTTTCCCTGCATCACTAATTCATCCGATGCAGGGGTATGAAAGAATTCATTAATCAGGGTGTCTTCAGCAGCAGAAGAAAATTCATTTAAAGCAAAGAGATCATCCGCTTCATTGCCTTTACCCAATACCGCGAGTGCTTTAACAAAGCCTAGCTCATCCACGAACACTTCTGAAAAATTGCCATTGGCATCTTGCATTCTTTGTGCTGCTAGAGTTCGGAAATTAAATGATTCAACTTTTTGTGTATTGCCTAACGCATCTTCTGTTGCTTCAATAAACAAGTAGTAATCACTGTAGTACTTTACTGTAGTTTTTGCACTATAAGGATCAATATAAGAAATAGGGGCATAGAAACGATTTTGTGCATCAACTGAGTTTTCCGCACCTTCAATAAATTGGGTAGTACCTGAACGAACCCACCAATTGCCATCACCGCCACTGTCGGTAAATTTACCTTCCAGCATTAAGGCACCATTGACTTTGGTATCGAATATATCGCTGATAAGATTGGGGGTGTAGGCTAACTGATAGCTTTCAAAAGGTAACGCTAAAGATTCCAGTTGATGTAATGGTAAGGGGGTTGTTAAGTTATCGTCACGATAGAGGCTACGAATATGCTCAATTAATCTTTTCTGTGAGGTGCCTGTGGCTGGGTTGGTATCAATTTGGTGATAATCTACTTCAATGGCTGTATCGAGAGTCGTTTCAAAATCACTTATAGAATATAAAAAGTTAGTTTTAACGATATTCTTAAATTCGTAAGTTTTTACCTCTGATGGAAGCCTTAGCCGATATGAATTGTATGTATCAATATCATTGGTAAATTGATTATGGGTATAGCTAATTAGTGTTTTATCCTGAACTTCTTGTATTTCTGGAGATAGAGAAGTATCTGCTTGTATTCTGGGATAAACGACTGATGCGGATTCTAATACATTGCCGTATTCATCTAATTTAATATTTAGGGTATGAGCAATGCGAGGGTCTTCAGTATTACGCTCATAGCTATAGGTGATAGCTTCGCTTTCTTTGACGATAAAAATAGCGTGTTGGTTTTGGCCTTGGGGTTGTAACAATTCAATGATGCAATTGTGTGTTGCAACATTATAAGGGGTTATTTCTTGCTGGAGTTCGGTGGCTGTTGCACCTTCTAACGGTGCATCTTTGGCAAATATTTCAGAACGTAAGCCCATACCTTTGCAAGCTCGCAAGGCTTCTTGCCATTCTTGAGCACTAAGGTGATCTATGATATAGGTATCTATCCCTGGTGCAGCAATAAGCCTTGCATCAGCTAATGCTATTTCATGGTTTGTTACGCTAAACCCTTGCTTTTCCATTTCCTCATACCAGTATTCATGAGCAAACTGGTTGAGTATTTTTTTCTGGTTTATAAATGCACCGGTATGGAACCATGATTTAGTTATGACAGGCTCTTGGTGCAAAGATTTATCGACAATGTTTGTGGCATCACCTTTGACCCAATGATCAAAATGTTCTGAGTCAGTTTGTTCCACCATCCCGAAGCCTCTAAACTCGCGTTCGGCATGGTCGTAATACCCGTGATGATAGGTATAGGAGCTGACAAAGCGGTAACCTGAAATGGTATCTCTGGTTTCTGTTTTGGATATGCAATGTACCGGGAAATGCAGTTTAGTCACCCACGGTTTACCTGCCAGTTTGTCCTCAATATAAAATTGGGTAGACGGCGTGTATTCCAGCGAAACTTCTTTTCCCAGATTATTTTTGTAAAAAACCATAATATGTGGTTTTTTACTGTTCATTAGGTCGATATATTTTAAAGGGGACTGGGTATTTTTGGCTAAAGGGCTAGACCAAACTATACAGGCGACCCCATTGCCTAATAGGTCAACGACTGAAACTTTTGATTGATTGTGTATTTCTGGGAATTCGTCTATTTCAAAAGGTTCTGTAGCAAATGTATTACCACTTAAATTCTTCCAGCAGCTAAACTTATTCTTTCCCAGATAAATGATGTCAGTCGTGCCAGAACCATCTATATCTGATAAACGTAAGTAAGCAGGGTTAAAGGCATCGGGATAATCAAACACGGGGGCATTGTCCATGCCAATTTTGCTTCCGAATTCTCCATAACCGAGATTAGGCCAGTAACAAACTTCACCGTTACGAATTCGGACTATATCCGTCATACCATCCCCAGACATATCAGCCAGAAAGATGGTTTGTCTGGAATCAGCAAAAACGATATGCGGTCCGGTTTCTTCATCAAAAGGCTTTTCTGTTTTTTTAGCCGCTTTAAAGCCTTTTCTACCTTCTGATTCATACCAGGTAAAAACCTGATCTTCTGTAATTAAAGCATCTGGTTTGCCGTCGCCATTAAGATCGAGCATTCGAGTATTGGCATCACCTAAGTCGATATTAGGTAAATGTTCAAATGTTCTATAAGCCTGCCATTCTTCTTCATCGTTTAATTCAAAGTAACCTTTGGGTTCATTGCTAAGATTAACTAACTGTTTACCACCATCTGCATCCAAATCCATTAATTGTAATTGTGAACCAACGCCTACAAACGAAGGTTTAGGTGAAATTAATTTGGCTGGTTCAAACTTTCCCTTACCTAAATTGTATTTATAAAACCAGCCTTCTGCTTGTTCGGTTAATATTCCGGAAAGTCCTTCATTGAATAAATCAGTAAATTGATATTCAGGTTCATCCAGGCCTGCAGGAGCATGAACTAAATGTTCTGATGCAATGGTTTTTACATCTTTATTCCATTCGTGAGCTTGATATTCAAACTCTGTAGCTGGAAGATTTTTATGGGTATAGGTTCCATCTGGCTTTTTAATATAGCCAAAGGGAATAATAGATTTTAGAAAGGTAAAGTCTTTTTCGCTTGATGTGTCATAATCAAAGTTGAGAGATTTAACTAAAGCTGAGCCACCAGGCAGTTCAGTAAAATAGTGAAACAGTAAAACCCTTTTACAAAGCCGAGTGGTTCTTATTTCAAAACCGGATCTGTATTCTGAAAAGGCATCCTCTCTAAAATCCCAATCATTTATTTTTGTATAAGGGGTGTTAGTGTCATACTCACCGTAATCCAATACTGTCTGGAACAGATAGTCGCTAATACTAGGATAAGCGTCATTAAAATTTTTGTAAGGTGTTTTGTTGCCATATAAAACCCTTTCTAAATACAGGTTAGTGTAGGTAATACTACCATTTTCTAGTCGGTTTTTATGGTGTAACAGACCGGCATTAAAACCCTTATCATCTTCTTTTTTGTAGATGTAATGGGAGCAGTTACCTTTGTCATCAAAAACAAATTCTGGCAACCATTTAAATATTTTATTCGCATCTTTTGGATCAGTAATGACTGAACTGGAGCTCCAGCCAAAAAGTGTTGTGAGGTTATCCTTGGTAATGACTCGCCATTTAATCTGACCATCGGTTTTATGTTGCCACCTTTCTATACGGGCAAATAAGCCTTCAATTCTGGGTTTATAGAAACGTATGGTATATACCGTATCTGTGGAATCAATTTCTTTGATTATATAGTTACCATCTGCATCTTTGCTGAAACTGCCATTATCTTCTTTTTTGAATTCCGGTACTAAATCTTCAGTTTCGGAAAACAGAAAAACATCTGAATCTTTATTGTCAAAATATTGTGGGAGCCTTTTATCGGTTTTACGTTTAATTGAAGGTAAGCTTAAGTTCCAGCCTAAACCAAAAATACTGTTTCCAGAACCCGAGTTGTAGGACAAAGCTAATGCAGGGGAGGCACCGCGAGCAGGAGAAAAAGGTAGGGGTATGGAAAAAGAAGCGGTGCCATTTATAGCATTGACAGAAAACTTCTCATCAATGCCCTTTATTGCGCCACCGCCTTTTGGTAATGCGATTGAAGGTGTTTCAATTGCATTTGACTTGGTTTTTCCCCCATCCGTTTTGAATAATTGGGATGAAGTTCCTTGGTTTTCTGTTTCTTTGTCCATATTCCTTCCTTTTCTGAAAAAGGAGAAGGCCTTGTTAACGCCCTCAGATATAGAGAATTAGATAGTGTGTTTTGGTAAGACTTTTACTTGAAACTGACGAAAACACTAACATCAAACCCAATCTTATTCAAGTTTATTTTTAACGAAACTCTGTGTAACTTCTCATTATCCACAGGCAATTATTTAAAAGCTCTGTACACGACAAAAAATCATCAAGTACTCCGTTCACTATAAAAGCCCTTGTTTTCCGAGCTAGGGCGCAGTAAAGAAATCAACTTCTTCATCAATTTCTTGGACTGAGAAAACGTATTAAATAATTCGGAACGAATACAATCTAAACCATACCTAAAGATACTTTGTGTGGGTCGTTGGTGTGTTTTTGTTTTGATGGGTAATACAGAATTATTTTTCCACTCACCGACTTTATGAGACCAACAAAACGCAATCACAGGTAAAACCAATAATTTCTTGGTACGAAGATAACCCACAACGCGTGTCTCTTCAAGATTAAACCCTCGCCCTTTTAAACACCCAAATAAAGTTTCAATTTCCCAGCGTAAACCATACACTTCAATTGCATTCTGGTGGAAGCTTGAGGTAGCCACTATCAATAACTGACCATCACTCAAACGAAGATCGCTAAGATATACGGGGCATACACCTAATAATCTTGAATCAGTTAAAGTGGGTGAAACAAGCGGTCGACTCGGATTTTCTCCCCCCGGCTATTAAATGTATAGCTATTGTTACGAATCCGAATAGTGAAAGGAATTTCTTCCTGAATCAGCCACCCTATCCATTTGTCGCCAATAAATTCACGGTCAGCCAACAATCCTTTTATATGGTTTTGCCCAAACTGACCGATAAATCGTTTCATTAACGCGATACGTTCTCGCCAGTTAGAATTGCCTCGTTTATTCAAGGGCAACCAATACACAGGAATAGCCGCTCCTTTGTAAACAACAGCAAGAACCAATAAATTGATATTGATTTTCCCCCACTTCCAGTTGGTTCGATCCAGTGAGAGATAGAAGTCATTTTCTGTAAAGCCAAAAAGTTTCATGACAAAGCTGGCCACTTCATTGTAATCTAGCCAATGGTGACTAAAAAATCGTTGTATCCGCCTATAGCGCGACGCAATTAATGCCCGACTGGGAAAAAATAAAGCAAGCTGAGTCAGATTCACCGTACCTACAGTCATTAATGCGATTAGCATTCCCACAAAACAATTCATTCTTGCCTTGTTCCAATGGAAATGCTCGTTTAATATAGTCGTTAGTTCGTTGATTTGTAATTGTCCGCTATTCATGTTTTGCCAAAACAAAAATAGGATATTTGAATACATTTCAACGAACTATGCCACCTTTTTAGATTTTTTGTCGTGTACAGAGATTTAAAAGTTGTTTTACAATATATTCTATGAACTCGCCTAAACCGAAACTGCCAGAGATAAATGAAGAAGATCGCACACCGCTAGTGGATGTGTTATTGGAAATGCTTGCCTGGCAACAAAAGCAGATTGATAAGTTAGAGCAAGAAATACTCAAACTTAAAGGTGAAACCACAAAGCCAAAAATTAAGCCAAGTTCAATGGATAAAGACGGGGGACTCAGAAAGCAATACCTCTTCTTCAAAAAAGAAAAAAGGCCCAAGGCGCAGTAAAAAAGGGAATCTAACCATAGATGAAACCCAAATTATTCAGCCAGATGAAATTCCAAAGGGTTCACGCTTTAAAGGCTATCAGGAACGTGTTATTCAGGATATTACCTTTCAAACTCACAACGTGTGTTATCGTTTGGCAGAATATATAACCCCAGAGGGGATGACGATTGTAGGCCAACTTCCCGACGGTATTCAGGGAGGTAGCTTTGGTAAAAACCTGATTGCCTTTATTCTCTATCAATACCATCATCAGCATGTCACACAGCCCTTGCTCCTGGAACAGATTCGAGATTTAGGTGTTGATATTTCGAGCGGCAAGCTCAGTCATATACTCACAGAGGATCTGGATGATTTTCATGCTGAAAAAGATGAATTACTGAGGACGGGGCTATCCGTTTCTCAATATATTCATACCGATGATACGGGCGCACGGCATAAAGGGGAAAATGGCTATTGCACCCACATTGGCAACGAATTTTTTGCCTGGTTCAGTAGTACAGAAAGTAAAAGCAGAATTAACTTTTTAAACTGTCTCTCACAAGGTAAAACAACGCTTTATACCTTGAATACAGGTGCCATTGAGTATATGGCACAAAACAAGCTCCCCGTTGCCCTATTAGCGATACTGGAAAATAGCCGTGTTCGTATTAACACAGCATCCGACTGGTGCAAATGGATGGATCAGCAAGGCATTGTTAAACCTCGGCACAGAAAAATAGTCACGGAAGGGGCTTTGATGGGAGGACTGCTAGACCAAGGCATTCCCTCTGACTTTTCAATCATCAGTGATGATGCCGGACAGTATCAGGCAACATTTTCAAACCTTATGTAGCACCAAAACCTGCTACGAAACGCTTAATCAGGCTCTCAAACGGATGGGGGAAAATCAACATGAACTCCTCCGTGTACTCGATAAACCCTACCTCCCGCTTCATAATAATTTAAGTGAACGAGACATAAGGGATTACGTCAAGAAACGAAAAATCAGCGGAAGTACCCGAAGTGATGAAGGACGGAAAGCCAGAGATACTTTTGCCAGTCTAAAAAAGGCCTGTCGAAAGCATGACTTATCATTTTGGGATTATTTGAAAGATCGCTTATTGGGTGTAGGCGATATTTCTCCGTTATCGGAAGTCATCCGTGCGGCCGCTGCCTGTGGATAATGAGAAGTTACAAATATGGCTGTCAATTTCAAAATCCATATTTAACCTGTATCCAGCGTATAGAAAGGGCTTCAGAGGCATCAAGAAACAAATCGGTCTTTTAGTTAATTAACCTCATGCTGTAAGAGTAATAAAAATACTTAACGTGGTTTGTGTTTGTGTTTCGTTTCGTGCGTCGACCTCCAATAACTCTCATCCGAGATTATTTTTAAGCATAATAAACTATAACTAGAAAAGCATAATAAACTATAAATTAAAAGTCATGATATACTAGTTATAGTAAAGCATAATAAACTAGTAATACCAAAGGAAATATTATGGCTGATCCATCTGAAAAACTAGCGAAATCATTGGAGTCATTAAAATTACTTCAAGACAAGGGGCAAGTTGCACTGCGTTCAAGTGAGTTAAGTCGAACCGATCGAGAGCGTTTATTGAAAAATGGATTTATCCGTGAAGTCATGAAAGGTTGGTTTATTCCGACAAGCCCTGATATCCGCGAAGGAGATAGCACGCCCTGGTATACTGCTTTTTGGCCCTTCTGCTCTCAATATCTTGAGCAGCGATTTGGTGAACAATGGAATTTATCACCTGAGAACTCATTATCACTACATGCTGGGAATTGGGTTATTCCAAAACAGTTAATGATTCGAGCGGACAAGGGCGGAAATAATCTTGTTCAATTGATACATAGCACATCGCTAATAGATATCTTATCTCCCTCTGCCCTACAGGAGGAGTCTGATAATCTAAATGGTATCCGAGTTTATAGTGCGCCTGCAGCGCTGGCCCGATGTGGCAAAGAATATTATCGCCAGAACCCGATTGATGCACGTGGTGTGCTTTTGAGTATTGCAGACTCATCGCAAGTGCTGCCCTACCTGCTTGATGGCGGTAAAAGTGTTATTGCTGGTCGATTAGCCGGTGCATTTCGAAATATAGGGCGCATAGATATAGCGACTGACATTATGGATACCTTTAAATCCTTAGATTACCAGATATCAGAGAGCGATCCTTTTGAATCAGTCAGCCCTATTTTATCAAGCAAGCGATCTGAGTCAGCATACGTGTCAAGAATACGGTTGATGTGGCAGGACATGAGGGAAGATATCCTTGATATTATGCCGCATGAACCTGGCTTGGATAGGTATCCTGATGAATACCTTGAGCGGGTTGATGAGATCTTTGTTGATGATGCTTACAACTCATTATCAATAGAGGGTTACCTTGTCACGGGCGACCTAATTGAAAAAGTTCGTCATGGTCAATGGGATCCTGATGGAAATGAAAGTGACCTAGAGCAACGTAACGCTTTGGCCGCAAGAGGATATTGGGAAGCATTTAAAGCTGTTAAAGAGAGTATTAAAAGCGTGCTTAATGGTAACAATCCAGGTGTCATTGTTAGGCGTGATCACAGTCGCTGGTACCGAGCACTTTTTTCCCCAAGCGTGACGGCGGGGATTCTTAAACCGACAGATTTAGCCGGTTATCGTAATATGCCTGTTTATATTCGAGGCTCAATGCATACACCACTTAATGTAGAAGCGGTTCGTGATTCAATGCCAACACTGTTTGAGCTTTTAGAGGAAGAGTCATCAGCAGCTGTTAGAGCCGTTTTAGGTCATTTTCTGTTTGTTTATATTCATCCTTATATGGATGGCAATGGCCGAACTGCCCGTTTTTTAATGAACACTATGCTTGCATCAGGAGGGTATGAGTGGACAGTAATACCTGTTGAGCGACGGGGTGATTATATGGCTTCGCTTGAGCAAGCAAGTGTATATTTAGATATTAAGCCATTTGCTAATTTTGTTAGCCAGTTTACTCACACAAACGGTTCTGTGCCCCCCCCGAAAAGTGTTCGCTCTTAAGCTGAGGTAGCTTCCCTAGTGGCTTATATTGGGGTTAATTAACTAAAAAACCGATTTGTTTCTTGATGCCTCTGAAGCCCTTTATATACGCTGGATACAGGTTAAATATGGATTTTGAAGTTGCCCAGGCACTGACCATATAAATGGCCGCTTTATTTGATGCCTTGTCGGGTGTGATTAAAAGTGTGAGGATCTGCTAAAATCATATCTTTTGTATTGACATAATTTATGACTTCCAATCAAGACCAAGAATTGATGCGCCGCCTTAATCAGCACCCTAAATTACGTGATAGATTAGAGGCCTTACTTAATGTTGTTGAAAATGTAGCAGGAGACTGTACTAAAGCGGATGAAGCTGAACAGTATGTGATCGAAGAATTACGAAAAATGGGGAATGATGCGCTGCATTGCTGGGGAGATAATGCAGCTGTAAAAAGTGCTGAACAGTTCCGTGAAAAATCCCCCTCGTTTCATCGTCATGGTAAAAAAAATTCTACTGGCACTCCACCTTTGGAAAAATAGACGCAGTTGAATCCATCTTTCGTCATTCCGGTCAACTGTCCCGACCCTTCAGTTATTCTGCCGGATTGACAGCACGTTGTTGTTCGATGCCCCTACAGCGAGTCATCGCTGATTTTGGTGCCGACCATGCGTTTGCGCAAGTGCCTACAAAGCTTCAGGAGCACTATGGCATTCAGATTCCGGTCAGTACCATTCGTAAGATAACGGAACTTCATGGACAGCAAAGTAATTATTCAGACACCCTAACATTTGGCAGTGCCGGTACCGGCAACCCTGACCGCTGACTTGCGATAACTTGTGTCAAATAAATCCACGGCGACTGATTTCTTTTACGGCAGGTTTCAATGACGCTGATCAAAATAGCAAACACGCGCGTACCATTTTCCGAACGCGTCCCATAGCAAATACCGCGCAAAATAACCCAATGGCGCAGCGCTCGCTCCGCCTCATTATTCGTTAAGGGCTGATGCGGTTGATCCAGAACTTGAAAAATGGCTTTCCAGTCATTTAGCATTTCCGTTGCTAAGGCGGCCGTTTTCTTATGTTCATGAGTTTTCATTTGTACGCATATCTGTTGATAGGCCACTAATTCTAGGTGATATATTTCAGAAAGTGGCGTATCAGGCTGTGTTATTCGTGCCTTTCGCACCGAATCCATCAATATTCCCAGTAAATTGAGTGTTTGTTGACCAAAGAACTGAGCGTCTTTGTTTAAGCTTTCTGTGAGCCCTTTTGCTTTGCGCAGAAGGTGAGCCCAGCAGCGTAATCGATTCAAATATTTACGGTAAACTGAATAACCATCGCTCATTAGCCAGCCGCGATAGTCTTCACCTAGAAGATTATCTATTAATTCAGCACTGCGCGTGGCAATCCAATAGGCTGTGACGCGATCCGTACTGAACACCCATAACCAAAGAAAGGTCGTGTGTTCCATCCAGGAAGTCTCGTCTACATGCAGCAATTCGCTGTTGATAATCTCTTGAATAAACTCATCTTCAAGTGGCATAGCGGCTGCGCCACTTTCGTGCAGGGTATTGTTAATGGTGCCAACACTTAATTTAATGCCTAACCAGTCATATAAAAATTCCTGAATATGCTCACGCGATACCCGCATGCGGTAAGCAAGACAGACGATCATGGCTGCAAGTCCAGGCCCCACTAAGCGCCATTCAGTTCGAGTAATATCTGGCAATTGAGCATGACGACTACGATTGACTTCTTTACGCGTAATATGTCCGTTGGTGCAGGCTATCTCATAGAGTGTGTGCTTGGTATTGGTGACTAAAATGCCGGGATGATTCACATCTGTCCAATTGACATTGATGGTTTCAAACGCGGCATAAGCGATAGCATGATGCGACTCTAATGTTTGATGGCTGCAGTCACACGTCTCAGGATAATGATTCTGATAATCGGTTATGGCTAGCTTTTGCGTCCGACCAAAGCCTTGTGCGCCAGGTTGCTTCCCTGGTTTCCGAGCCTCTTTATTTTCTTCATTTTCACCTTCGGACTGTTGTTGGTCTTTTTTAGCCGGAGGTCGTGGTTTAGCTGAGTCTTCGGTTTCAGTTGGATTGTCAGTCTCTTCCTCTGCTTGGTCGTTAGAGGGTTCTAGAGATGCTTTATCCCAAGGCGCTTCGCTGCTAGGCGGGCGAGAGCTGTTGCGAGAATTTTGACTTAAGCGCTCACGGGCGTCTTTTAGATCATTCAGTAACTTAATCGATAGGTGCCGTAATTCCTCTTCTGGTAAATTGAGAAGCTCGTCTTCATCGATTTGGCTTAGGTCTTGGTTACTCAATTGCATGGGATAAATACTAAGGCTTCTTAATGAATTTGTACAATGTTCTTGTGTCGATTTGTCAATTATTTTGTATTTTCAGCTAGGGTCTGTGAATATTTACACAGCAAATGCATGAACAACGGGAGGCTTCTTCTTTGCCGATCGACCTAGGGTGCCGGCAACAAGTCGCTGAGATTGACGGTTGCATGCTACCCGTTATCACCGTTAGAGATGATGAAGGTGACAAGCGTAAAAATAAAGTTCTACACTGGAAAGAAGCGCGTTTGGCTTTAGTCCATGAACAAGGATCGGTTACCCCTAAATTTGATACCACTTTTGCAAACCACGGCTTTCTCATAAAAAATTAACTTGCCTAAGTGTAGAAATTAAGGTCTCTGGAGAGTCTATAAATCTTTCAATACAGGCTTGAAAGTTTTGTATTTTAGGCGTGGACTCCCGTAATAAATTCAT
>JALSLS010000033.1 GCA_026988195.1 Methylomonas sp. | reverse complement strand
ATGTGCAAGTGTCGCTTGAAGCAGGATGCTGGTTGCGACCATAGCCAGCTACGTAACGATTGAGATGGTTTGAGCAGGGATAAAAAAGCCAGTAAGGTGGGTGGGTTATTTGTTGCTGGTTGCCTTATCGTATTTGCTGTAAATAAAAACCTGACAAAATATAAATAATGGCTACTCGCCCCCCGCCAAGTCTGTCAGGCTTTTGGGTAATGTCTTCTTCACTTTTACCCCCAGTTCAACAAAACTAGTGGCCTGCCGTACTAAGTTCCCATGCCCCGTTGTTAATTTATTCATAACGCCATCGTAAGTTTTATTAGCCGTGCTTAATTGATTGCCTAGCTTCTCCAAATCTTCAACAAAACCTCTGATTTTGTCATATAAACTACCTGCTTTTTCAGCAATTATTCTGGCATTTTCATTCTGCCTTTCATAACGCCAGATATTTTCTATCGTTTTTAATGTAGCCAATAAAGTCGTTGGAGTGACCACAATAATTTTATGCTCAAATGCATCGGTAAATAATCTTTCATCAGCTTGGAATGCAGCAATAAAAGCGGATTCAATTGGCATAAAAAGTAACACAAAATCCAGTGAGCGCAACCCTTTCAGGCCCGAGTAGTCTTTATCACTTAACCCCTTGATATGCTCTCTAACCGATTTAATATGACTTTTTAAAGCATTGGCTACCTCTTGTTCATCGTCTACAGAACAATATTGCTCGTATGCAACTAAGGATACTTTTGAATCAACGATTACATCTTTACCTTCCGGCAACCTAATAATAACATCGGGCTTAAAAAGATTATTTTCTTCATCCCTAAAGGCTCCTTGCGTTTCATATTCAATTCCTTTCCGTAGCCCTGATTGCTCCAAAACCTTTTCTAAAATCATTTCCCCCCAATTACCTTGAGTTTTTTTATCACCTTTTAGTGCTCGGGTAAGATTTAACGCTTCTTGGTTCATTTTTGCTGTATCACGGCGTAAAGCGTTTATTTCTTCGCGTAATGAAACCCTATCTTTGGTTTCATTATCATAAACCGCTTCAACACGCTGTTTAAAATCACCTAATTGTACTTTAATGGGACTAACAATATGCTCCATATTGTTTTTATTTTGTTCTGAAAATTGCTTACTCCGCTCTTCAAAAATTTTATTAGCTAAATTCTCAAATTGAGCCTTTAACTGAATTTCTGCCCCTTGTAATAATTGAATTTTTTCAGCGGTATTTATTTCTTGTTCTTGTAATCGTGTTTGTAGAACCGAGTTGTCGGTTTTACTTTGCAACAACTGCTGTTGAATTTGTTGAAAATCTGTCGCCTGACTTTGTAGTTGTTTAAGCTTTTCTTCTGCAATAGCCAGCTTCAACAATAATTGATGATTTTCTTCTGCCTTAAAATTAGCCGTATCAAGCTGCAATTGATACTGGACAGTCAGTTGCTTTTTAGCTTTCCAAGATAGCCATACAACACACATTAAAACAAAAATAATGGCCGATGATGCCAGTAGAATGGGAAATAAATTATCTTCCATAGTTTAGAATTAAATGTATTTTAAGATTTGAGGAGCAAGGTGGCTGCATGGTGATGAAAGTATTATTTTTATTTTATAAATATACTTCGCGCGGTCTCGACTGCGGCTTTCTAACCGCTGAGTTTTTGCCAATAGCTGCGTTGCTGAAACAGTTGCGTAGCTTGCTATGCGCCTGTTTCAGCGCCTTGCTATCGACAAAAATCAGCAGCTTATAAATTCCGCATCCGTGACCGCGCGAAGTATAGGTACAAAACAGTTTTTTGCACTTCAACTTTACATTAAGAAGCTGGAAATAAATAAACCACCAAAATAGTTCCCATGCTCTGCGTCACTGCCATTAAGTTTGTAGGATGTGCTGACGACAGGAAGCGCATCAGCTGTAAACGATGCGCTTCCTGTCGTCAGCACATCCTACTTGTTTCCTTAACTTAATCGCAGTGATGCTCTGCGTGGTAGTTTATGTTATAGATTTAAATACCGCACTTGCAGCATCAAGTGTTGTTTCAATATCTTCTTTACTATGTGCGGCTGAAACAAAGCCTGCTTCAAAAGCTGAAGGCGCCAGGTAGATACCCTGCTCTAACATGCCATGAAAAAAGCGTTTAAATAGTTCCTGATCACATTCCATCACTTGTGCAAAACTACTTACATTTTCTGCTTGAGTAAAAAACAAACCAAACATCGCACCCACTTGATTTGTCGCCATTGAGATACCTGCTTGAGCCGCTCTCTGTTTTATACCTGAAACTAATTTTTCTGTGGTTTTAGTTAACTCTTGGTAAAAACCAGCTTGTGAAATTAACTCCAATGTTTTTAAACCTGCCGCCATTGCTACGGGGTTTCCTGATAAAGTACCCGCTTGATATACTGGCCCTATAGGTGCCAAATAGTCCATTATTTCATTTTTACCACCAAAGGCACCCACAGGCATGCCTCCGCCGATGACTTTACCTAAAGTTGTTAAATCGGGGGTTACTTTATACACACCTTGCGCACCTTGCAGACCCACTCTAAAACCTGTCATCACTTCATCAAAAATCAACACACAACCCTTTTCATCACAGACTTGACGTAAGGTTTCTAAAAAACCTGTGACAGGTGGAATACAGTTCATATTTCCAGCAACAGGCTCCACAATAATACACGCAATTTGATCACCGATTTCAGAAAAAACCTGTTTAACGCCTTCACTATCATTATAAGTAAGCGTGATAGTATCTGCAGCCAACGCAGCTGGAACTCCAGGTGAACTTGGCACCCCTAGCGTTAAGGCTCCTGAACCTGCTTTCACTAATAAAGAGTCCGAATGGCCATGGTAACAACCTTCAAATTTTACGATTTTATCGCGTCCAGTATACCCACGCGCCAAACGTAAGGCGCTCATAGTAGCTTCTGTACCCGAACTAACCATTCTCACTTTATCAATTGAGGGGACTAACTCACAAACCTTAGCCGCCATCTGCGTCTCTAATTCTGTAGGCGCACCAAAACTCAAGCCTTTTTCTGCCGTTTGCTTAACCACGGCAATCACTTCTGGATGTGCATGGCCTAATATCATCGGCCCCCATGATCCAACATAATCAATATATTGCTTGTTTTCACTGTCGTATAAATAAGGCCCTCTCGCATGGTCAATAAAAACGGGCGTTCCTCCAACCCCACTAAATGATCTAACAGGTGAATTAACTCCACCTGGAATTACTTTTTTTGCTTCGGTAAATAAGTTGCTAGGGTTAGTCATAGTTCTTTTTTAAAAATGGGGAAGTGGTTATATTGTTGAGTAAAAAGAGTTGCTCTGTCGATATTATTAATCTTAGGAATGGGCACGGAATAAGTTGAGCTTACCCACTGAAAGCCACTGCCACTAAGGTAAGAAAACAAGTAGGATGTGTGATGATAGGAAGCGCATCAGCTACAAGCCATGCGCTTCCTATCGTCAGCACATCCTACATCAACTTGCTTTTACTCCTTAAGGAACGTGTATGGAATAACTTCCCGAAATTTTAACGTAGGATTTTTGTTCCAGATGGAATGATCTCATGAGGCGCATAGCAAGCTACGCAACGAATGAGATCATTCCATCTGGAGCAAAAAGACAAGTTAGAAATCGGTAAGTTGTTTCATGCACGTTCCTAAGCGAAAGAGTGCCTTATCGTTAAATTATAATGGCTTGGGTAGGATCATTCTTAATAATATTCCTTATTACGCTATACAGTAAGACGGTATCCAGCTTTTTTCAAGCATATATTCAGGCAGTTGATTAAAATCAAATTCCAGTCCATCTTTAATCATTTGTTCTATATCAAATAATACCCCGACTTCTGGAATATCATTAAAAAACAGGGTATAAAAGGGTTTGACTAACGCTTTTGAAACTTTCATTCCTATTGGACCAATAAAGTTTCTTCTTTGTCCTACGTGAGCCACTTCATCAATAGTGATTTCATCTAATAATTCTCGTAAACGAGCACAGACTTCAGGTTCATCAGCAAAAATCGTCTGAATCATTTTATCTAAATGGCAGTAGTAAGTTACCCCCATTAATTCTGTAACAAATGCAGGTGTATCCATCAAGAACCCAGGAAATTTAGGAAACTGCTCATATATTTTTTCTTTAATAGGTCCTAAAGGCACCCATTCAACTTTATCTAACCCACAAGTTTTAAGCATTTCATCAAACAAGCGTACATGACAAAACTCCTCAGCCAAATGTACCCTACTGATTTTATCTTCTATGCTATGTGAATTTGCCATATCAGGAACCGAGTCCCACGCGCCTTTAATGCCCACCCATTCGTGTCTAGCAAACTTATACATCCCCGTGAGTAATAAGGTCATTCGATCCAAAGATTCTGGATCATCCTGCATTTCGACATAATTTCGATAAAAGCCTTCTGGATTTGCTAATGGAGTACGTAATTTAACAGGGTTATCTTGAAAATATTTTAATCTAGCTCGCTTTACCGCCAAATCACGATCAACTTCAAATAGCTCCCCACCATGTTGCTGGGTAAAGTCCCAATAGTCTACAAAATTTGCATCTCTTTGCTCAGTTGTAGCGGGGGAAAAAACCGATAAATATTTACCTCTGTTCATAGCTCGCACACTCCCTTATCTTATTAGATTTTAATTAAAAAGCACTTCGCAATATACTATCAAAATTAATCATTTTGCTCATATCTACGCCTGATAGCTTCATCTTTTGCATCTTTGATTTCTCTAATAACAGCATTAACATTAGCTTTCTTATGACTACGTTTAACTCGCCC
>JALSLS010000032.1 GCA_026988195.1 Methylomonas sp. | reverse complement strand
TATTTTTTCTACCTTATTCAACACCCCAAACCATTATTTATATTTGATTGGTGACCCAAAGCAGGCAATTTACAAATTTAGAGGCGCAGATATTAACTGTTATTTTTCTGCGCAAAAGCAGGCTAAATATCATTTTACTTTAGCCAGTAACTGGCGTTCACACCCCCAGTTAGTTGAAGGTGTTAACAAGCTTTTTGCCAGAGACCAGCCTTTTTATGCCGAAAACCCTAAGTTTAATGATGTTAAACCAGCATTAACCTCCCACCATGGCGCGATCACTCAAAACAATCAAGAATTACCGCCATTGGTTTTATGGCAATTAAATAAAAATGACAATGAATTCTGGTCATCAGGAAAAGCCAGCGATGAAATTAAAATCGCTACTGTTAATGAGATACTGACCTTACTAAGCCCTGAATTTAATATTACCATTAACGCTCAGCAGACTCCTGTTAACCCCAAAGATATTGCAATCTTGGTAAGAAGTAACCCACAGGCAAAAGACTTTCAACAAGCTTTACATAAAGCCGGTATTGCCGCAGTTGTTAATAGTAAAGAGTCGGTATTCGCTTCGACTGAAGCAAATGAACTGCTTACCCTTTTACAAGCTATTGCCCAGCCAACTCAAAACCACTTACTTAAGCAAGCCCTAACCCTTAACTGGTTTAAGCTTGATGGCCAACAGTTATTCCAGGTCTTAAATAATGAGTTAGTCATGGATGGCTGGTTATCCCGCTTATTAGATTATCAGCAAACTTGGCTTAAAAAGGGCTTTATGGTGATGATGCAACGATTGTTAAGCAATGAAAAAGTGCTAACTCATCTATCAACAAGCCCATTAGCAGAACGGCGAATTACTAACCTACAACACTGCATTGAACTAGTTCAGCAAGCCGTCATTGATGAGCATTTAGGTATTAATAAGACCTTAGATTGGTTACATAATAGTATTAGCCAAGCAATGAGTAAAAGCACCAGCTCTGATGAACAGCAACTTAGATTAGAAAGTGATGATGCTGCTGTTAAAATCATTACCATGCACGGCTCTAAAGGACTTGAATTTCCTATCGTTTTTTGCCCCTTTTTATGGCAACGTGGAACACAATTAAAAAAACAGCAACATTTGATCAAATGTTATGAAAATGATGAATTGATTGCAGACCTTGGCTCGCCTTTATTTGAGCAACACAGGGAGTTAGCCCTAGAAGAAGAGTTAGCAGAGGACCTACGCATACTTTATGTTGCTATCACTCGCGCTAAATATAGGTGTTATCTAAATTGGGTTGATGTACGCAGTAAAGCCCAAGCTAACGAATCAGCGATGGCTTATTTGTTTGATTTTTCAAATGATGATTTTTTACAGCAACAACAAAAACTCAAAGCTTATGTCACCCAGTCGCCCTCTATTTTTGATTATCAATTAATAGAGCCTGAGCAATCGATTAGCAACATCCAGCTTAGGAATGAGACCTCAAAAGGCAAGTTAATCTCAAGCGGTATTAAATCCTCTTCCCTTAGCTTTAAACCAAGACAACGCGACCTTTATACACCTTGGCAAATGAGCAGTTACACCGCCCTATCTTCATTAAGTAACCATGATGCCCCTGAATTACCTGAAGATAAAGCACAAGAGGACTCAGTCGTTAACGGAGTCGAAAGCAATTATTCCGAACTTCCTAGGGGAGCGCATACAGGGAATATGATTCATGACTTGTTAGAAAATATCCCTTTTTATATTCTGGCTGAAAATAATGATATAAGCATACAACGTGATAGGTCTTGCCAGCGCTATGGAGTAAAAACCGATACCCCAGAGCAAATTGATTTACTACTCAGGCATACTGTCAACACGCCGCTAGAAAGGGAAGATAGCTTTTTTATGTTGAAGAATCTCAATGATAAACAGTGTATAAAAGAAATGCCTTTTTATCTTTCTATGCAGCCTTTGGATGCAAGTCAAATTAACCTTATTTTAAAAGATGACCCCAGTTACCAAGTGCTATCTAGCAAAACACTTTGTGGCTATTTAACGGGGTTTATCGATCTAATTTGTGAATACAAAGGCCAGTATTATGTGATGGATTATAAGTCTAATCACTTAGAATCCTATGATCAGGATAGTTTAGTTAAAGCAATGCGAGAACATAATTACGGCTTGCAATACTGGATATATACCTTAGTCCTGCACTTATATCTAAAAAATAGGTTGCCAGACTACCAGTATAAAAAACATGTAGGCGGGGTAAAGTATTTATTTGTTAGAGGTATGAGCCAAGAACAAAAGAATAGCGGGATATATCAGGTTAAACCTGAATTAAGTAAAATTGAGCAATTAGCAAAGATTTTTTCACTATAACTCAATGTTCCAGTTTTTAAGTTTAGGAAAAATAGAAAAAATAGCCAAGGCAACTTACAATAAATAAACCACCCTCATCGTTCCCATGCTCTGCGTGGGAATGCAGCCTGTGACGCTCCAGCGTCACGGAACGCAGGAGCGTTCAGTAATGAATTCCCACGCAGAGCATGGGAACTATTTGGTGGTTTAGTAAGAGTCAATGGATAAAAAATTTTAAAAACTGGAAGATCGAGTATAAGCCCCTTTTTTTTGGCAACAAATGCCAACCATTAAAAATTATTTTTAGTCCTCTCAACTCCTCAAAAAAACCATAAAAAAATAATCGTGTGATATAGCTTATTAGCTTGGGTCATATACCACAAAATTATTTTTTATAGACCCTTTTCAGTGCTTATTAAGGCTTTATTACAAGCCGATGGTAATACAGTGCAATATAAATGCCATATTCAGCGACATTTTGTCACGCGTCAAAATGCCACGTTTTCAAAAGCTTTGCAGGTACTTAAACTGTATCCAACTCTTGTATGCAAACTCTTATTTAAGAGATCCTTGAGTTTATCGAATCCTTCCTCTCATGCGGCCTTTTGGCCGCATTTTTTTGGAGATACTCATTATGCAACGAAATTATCATTCAGATTATTCTAACACCAAGTGTATTCGTGGACTGATTCAACAAACAGCTTTTCATGAAGCAGGGCATGCCGCAAGTATTCACTTAGGCAATAAACAAAAGAAATTACCCGCTGTGTTCTTCCAAATTCAGATAAAAAAAGCAAGTGACACAGGGTCATTATCATCTGCAAAAGTAATTGATGGCCACCTCATTCAAAACTTGCCTATTGCAGGGCTTGAAGATTTTCAATCATTATCAAAATTAGATCAATTGAATTACCAGTCGGCTTACGAAGCAGATGTTATCAATTTATTAGTTGGACCCTTAGCTGAAGCAAAATATGTATCAATAAGAGACGATGAAGCCTTTAATTTTAACCTGCTTAATACGCATGCTTTGAATTACTATGGCGGATCTTCCGACATAAAAAAAGCCTACACTTATTTAGAGTATTTCATCCCTTCAGAACCTGAGCGTGAAATAAAAATGGTTGAATTGTTTTCTCAGGCCTTTCAATTTATTGACAACCAAATGAACTGGAAATATATCTTAAATTTGGCGCATTATATTCTCGATACGGAAAAAGATATTATTTCTTGCGAAGAGGCTATTGAGGTTTTTGAGTCTTGTTCAACATCAATAACACCCCATTTAAGTCGTTAGTTTATGTTTGCGGAATTTTAAGGTTCAAGTAATATTTAAGCTTGTTTTAAAGGGATATTAAAATAAAATACAGCTCCACCCTCTGGGCTATTATTCACCCCAATAATGCCATGGTGACCTTCGATTATTTCCTTACAGATTGCCAAACCAAGACCGGCCCCACCCGAGCCATCTTCAGTTAAACTACTTTGCTGAAATTTATTAAAGATTATTTCTATCTCATGCTCGGGAATACCGATACCTTGATCTCTTATTTCTAGCTGTAATTCGTCCTTCAGCTTAGTAATATAAAAGCTAATAAGGCCATTTGCTGCCGTATATTTAATCGCATTAGATAAAAAGTTAGTAATGACCTGATATATACGAATTTTATCAAAAACCGCGGCAGTTTTACCGATTTGATAATGAATTTCTGTTTTTATTTCCAATTCAGTTATTCTTGCTTTTTGCTCATTAATAGCCTGTTCTACTAAGCTTAATAAATTAGACTCAACAAAATTCATATCCATTTTTCCGGCTTCCATCTTGGATAAATCTAGCAAATCATTCAACAGGTTTAATAGGCGTTCGCCACTTTCTGTAATTCTTGAGAAATAACCTTCTAATTTTTCTAGCGATACTTTTTCTATCCGTTTCTTGCCTAAATTAGCGAAACTTAAAATACCGTGCAAAGGAGTACGGAGTTCATGCGACATATTGGCAAGAAATACTGATTTTGCCTCATTAGCAATTTCTGCAGCCTCTTTCGCCAATACTAATTCCTGATGGCTTTTTTGACCGGAAATATCAACCAAAACACCATTAATATTTTTATGACCATTGATTTCACTTTGACCTAATACCCCTTTTATCATCAGCCACCTTATTTCTCCATCACTTAATATGACTCGAAATTCAAAATTCAGCTGATAACCAATGGGCTGACTTATCGAACACTGTATATAGCGACCTAACTTATCAATATCTTCTAGGTAAACATTACTTAGCCACTGCTGATAAGAAAAGACAAAACCATCTAAGTGGTTAAAAAAAATATGCTGTGCTTTTTCATCAAGATAAATTGTATTTTCAGTTATTTCAAACTGAAAAACACCTGCATTTGCAGCATATAAAGCTGATTGTAATTGGTCAGTCCTTTTTATCAGCTTCTGCTCTGCTTTTTTTCTTTCCTGAACTTG
>JALSLS010000031.1 GCA_026988195.1 Methylomonas sp. | reverse complement strand
AGCAAGGCGCTGAAACAGGCACATAGCAAGCTACGTAACTGTTTCAGCAACGCAGCTATTGGCAAAAACTCAGCGGTTAGAAATCCGCAGTCGTGACCGCGCGAAGTACACACAATACCTTGCTTGCCTTGTCTCTATAGCCGATTTTGAGGCAAGAATTTTTATTGATAGGAATGTAACTATTCAGCTTGTGAGTAGACAATGATAATGTAGGAACGTCCGCCCTCGGCACACCGCTTCGCTGCTCCTCGATAATAGCTCCTGCATTGCTCTACCTACGTGCATAATCTACATGGATGTAGTGAATGCAGATATTGCAGGAGCAAATATCTGTCCATGCACTAGTCGGCGCGAAGATAATGGAAATATTTTAGAGAAAAGAGCATTATTTTAATCGCGCCGAGGGCGGACGCTCCTGCAAAACATTGCACTAAAGATGCTGAATAGTTATCCCTTATTTTTGGTAATAAGTCGGGTCTTCTAATTGAGCTTCACTAAACCCTATTTTTCTTAACCTACATGCATCACAGACACCACAAGCTCTTCCTTGTTTATCGGCAGAATAACAGGATACCGTTCTACTATAATCAACACCTAAGTCAGTTCCCTGCTTAATAATACCGGCTTTACTCATATTAATAAGAGGGGCATGTATTTTAATCTCTGCCCCCTCAACCCCTGCTTTTGTAGCTAAATTTGCTAATACTTGGAAGGCATTAATAAACTCTGGGCGACAATCTGGGTAACCAGAGAAGTCAACAGCATTTACACCAATAAAAATATCATAGGCTCCTAAAACTTCAGCCCAGCCTAATGCAAATGATAAAAATACAGTATTTCTAGCCGGCACATAAGTCACTGGAATGCCGTCCTGTAGGGTAGTAGGTACAGCAATATGATCATCTGTTAATGCCGAGCCACCTATAGATCCTAAGCCTAAATTAATGACTTTATGCTCTAAAACTTGATACTCTTGTGCAATCTGTCTTGCCGAATTAAGCTCTGCATTATGGCGTTGGCCATAATCAAAACTTAGCGCATAACATTGGTACCCTTGTTTTTTAGCATTAGCCAAAACGGTGATGGAATCTAATCCTCCTGATAATAGGATTATTGCTTTTTTTTTCATTTAATTATATTTCACTTCCCTTGAGCATCATCCCAAAGGTATTTATGTAGTTGTATTTGAAACCTTACAGGTAGGTTGTCGTTGATAATGCTTTCAGCCAAATGTCTTGGGTTCATATCGCCCATTACAGGTGAAAATAATACTTCACACCGATTAGATAAATCATATTGCTGCATAATAGATTTAGACCACTCATAATCTTTATTATCTGCAATAACAAACTTTACTTGGTCTTTTTTAGCCAAATAATCAATATTTTGGTAGATATTTTTATCCATCTCGGCAGAAGCGGGCGTTTTTAAATCCATTACTTTAACGGTACGAGTATCCACTTTTGACACATCGATTGCACCACTGGTTTCTAAAGAAACAATGTAGCCTTTATCTAAAAGCTGTTTCAACAACTCATGACAAGCGGGCTGTGCTAGTGGCTCTCCTCCTGTCACGGTGATATATTTTGCTTTATATTGATCAACTTGTTCAATGATAGAGGCAATTGTCTGTTTTTCTCCACCCGAAAAAGCATAAGCGGTATCACAATAGCTACACCTAAGAGGGCAACCCGTCAGCCGTATAAATACAGTGGGGATTCCGACGGTATTACTTTCGCCCTGTAAAGAGTAAAATATTTCTGTAATTCTTAATTTATTATCCATTAACGCTGCATTTCTGTCATTTGCATTAATTTCTTAGTCGCTAAATGAGCCGCTGTTGTTTCAGGGTGGCCAACCGTAACCTGAGTTAAATAATCACGTGCTTGTGCAATATTATTTTGCTCAAACTCTATATATCCAAGTTTTAATAATGCATCAGGTACTTTCGGACTGCCCGCATATTGCATAACAACCTTTAAAAATTCTTTTTTTGCAGATTCTAAATCTTGATTAGCTTTATAAGCTTCACCAATCCAATACTGTGCATTGTCAGCATACTCACCCTGAGGGTAATCATTAATAAGAACATTAAAAGCAGTAATTGCCCGTTTATTATGACCATTCCTTAAAAGTTGATAAGCTTCATGGTAACGTGTCTTTTCTGTAATAACAGGCTCGGCAGCAATAACCTCAACTGGAGCCGTATCATTTTTAACACGACTAGGTGATATAGATGGATTAGCAATGACTTCTCCACTTTGTAACATAGCGTTTGCTTTTGCTACTTCTTGTAGTCTTAAATCTAAATCAGAATAAATATTTCCTTGTCTTTTTTTCAAGTCAACAATCGTTTGTGACTGTTCTTCAACCATCCCTCTAAGTTGTTGCACTTCTAATTGCAGTTGCTCTAAGCGTCCAAGTACCTCATAAATTACATTTGCTGAGGCTGAAGAGCTCGCTTCTATCCCAGCCGGATAAATTGAATTATCAACCACAGGCGGTAAAACTCTAGACCCTGCATAAGCATTAGAACAAATCCATAAACACACAAATAAAATATTTTTCATTTATTGCACCTGATAAACAATTTCAACTCGACGGTTTAATTGCCATGACACTTCACCACTTGCATCTGATGCAGGTTTCTCTTCACCATAACTGACGACTTCTAACTGTTGATTTGAAACACCCTGCACTTTCATCATCCTACTAACTGACTTAGCTCGTTGCTCACCTAAAGCAATATTATATTCCCTAGAACCCAGTTCATCCGTGTGACCTTCTATGGTTACTCGCTGTTCAGGGTGGGCTAACAAGTATTGAGCATGTGCCGCCACTATATGAACAAATTGCTGCTGAACCTGACTACTATCGTGAGTAAAATAAATGGTTTGTTTTGATAAAGGGTTGGCTGGGTCACTAAATTCAGCGCCTAAACGACTTAAACCGTCCTCACTTAATTCACTATCCGTTAATCCTTGAGTAAGCACTTGTTCCTCGGGAAGTGCCTGGTTATTTAAAGCAGTTGTTACCAGTGAGCCCCCTTCTTTTTCTACATTATTATCTAGCAAACTCCCTTCTTTTTTATCAGTTGAACTACAGCCCGATAGCATCATGATACTCACGATAAAGGCTAACATTATTTTATTAATTTTCATTTTTTAATCTCTTAATTAAAAGGTATTTAAATTTATTTAGACTTCGCGCCGACTAGTGCATAGACAGATATTTGCTCCTGCAATATCTGCATTCACTACATCCATGTAGATTATGCACGTAGGTAGAGCAATGCAGGAGCAGCGAAGCGGTGTGCCGAGGGCGGACGCTTATAAGCTAAATAATTACATATAAAGAACCTGTTTGGTTTAATGTGACCAAGCAGGCTCTCGCACATTTCCACTATCAAAAGTAAAACTTTGTTGCATTCTACCATCAGCAGAAACAGCAGATAAGACACTTCGGTTTGCTTTTTTTGAGCTGTATAAGACCATATCACCATTTGCAGAAAAACTGGGTGATTCATCATATTTCCCAGCCGTTAAAACATTAATGGTCTGGGTAGCCATATCCATTATGGCAATTCTATAGTCACCTCTATTAGCATGTACCATTACAATATTTTTACCATCAGATGAGAATTGCCCTCTTGCGTTATAGTCGCCATCAAAAGTCAATCGACTAGAGCGCCCCCCTTGACTTGGGATCAAATATAATTGAGGTTTACCACCACGGTTAGAGGTAAAAACAATCGACTTACCGTCTGGAGACCATGAGGGCTCAGTATCAATAGCATAACTTTTAGTTAACCTTGATAACTTATTATTGATAAGATTTAAAACAAATATATCAGGGCTACCCTCTTTTGATAAGGTCAACGCTAACTTAGTACCATCGGGGGAAAAAGAAGGTGCTCCATTGATACCTTTATAGGATGAAACCTTAACTCTTTTGCCATCAGCAAGTGTTTGCACATAAATGGCTGAGCGCTTACTCTCGAAAGAAACATATACAATTTTATTCCCATCAAAAGACCAAGAGGGTGACATAAGAGGCTCCCAAGAAGAAGCAATCGCTCTTGGGTTAAAACCATCCGCATCAGCAACCAATAGTTTATACAGTTTCCTTTTATTTACCCCAACTTTAGTCGTTGTAATATAGGCAATACGACTACTAAAATCACTCTTTTTACCTGTTAGCTTTTCATAAACTAAATCACTAATATGGTGAGCTGCTTTTCTTAACTCATTTTTCTTAATGTTCAGTCGATAGCCCAATATGCTTTCACCTTTATAGACATCAAGCAATTGAAACTGCACCTGATACTCTCCCGCGAGTTCATTTACCAGACCCATTATTAGGTATTCCTGCCCTATAGCTCGCCAATTTCTATAATTAACTTTATCTGCTGCTGTTGGCTTTGTTAGCATATCCCGTTCTGGTAAGGCTTTAAACAAACCACTTCTTGCTAAATCAGCACTTATAACCGTGGACAAACTTACGCTAGCTTTTGCTTGAGTGCTTTGCCAGCCAAAAGGAACGACAGCAACTGGTACTGCAGCTTCACTCCCTTTAGTAATTTCTATGGTTAATTCAGCTCGTACTAAAGGTGAAAATAACAAGGCTAAAGTAATCAAAAAAACGCGTCTTAAAAAAGCAAGTATCATATTTAAAATGTCTTCTAAAAAATAGTATTAAAACTATTTGGGATTAAAGTTAAAAGTAAAAGATCTAAAGTTTTTACTAAATAATGCTCTACTCTTTGGTACAGGTAATGGAGATGCTTTACGAACCGCATTTTCCGCCGAATTATCAAAT
>JALSLS010000030.1 GCA_026988195.1 Methylomonas sp. | reverse complement strand
AAGCAGAAGGTGAAAAAGCTTTTCATTTTGGCGGTACTTATGTGAAGCAGGCGCGTGATAGCCACTTTAATCATCATAACTTTGCTTTTGGTGCTTTGTTGGCTAGAAATGATGTACATACTGATTTAGAGATAGCCTCTGAATGTGAATTGAATGGCTTATATTTAGGCATTAAACGTCAACATATTGATAACCATACTCGTATTAATCATTTAAAACCACATGCGATTAGCCATGAGTTATATAAAGGTGTATTAAATCAACGGGCAAGGGGGGTATTTCAAGGTATGGTTTATGTGGCAGAAGATGCTCAAAAAACCGATTCAGCGATGAATAACCGTAATCTATTACTCTCTAATGATGCTGAGGCTGATGCTAAGCCACAATTAGAAATTTATGCGGATGATGTGAAGTGTGCGCATGGTGTAACCGTGGGGCAATTAGACCAGAAATCTATTTTTTATCTGCAAGCACGTTGTATAGATGAAGAAACAGCTAGAAATATGCTGACCTTTGCTTTTGCTAATGAAATGGTTGATAGAATTAAGCTAAAAGGTTTGCGTGAAGTGGTATTAGGGCAATTATTAGAACGTTTTCCTCAAGCAGGTGTTGATCAATCTTGGTTGTAGAGAATTGGAAGTGAGGCTTTAGCCTCACTTCCAATAATTACAAAATATCAGATATATTAATAGTAATATCTTTTAGTTGAGATAAAGTGATGTTATCGCCAGTATGTAAAATGATTTTTTCAGCATAAAGCCCATCACAAGGTTGGCGGTAAACTTCAAGGCAGGCCGCGTTAACGTCAAGTAACCAATATTCTGGAATATTGTGTGATGCATATAAGCGGAGCTTTTGGTTTTGGTCAAATTTTAATGACTTGTCAGCTATTTCTATTAATAGAAAAACATCGCTAGCAGTAGGATGGCTTTCATAATAAAAATCTGAGCTAGGATGTAGCAACATAAAGTCTGGTTCTGGTTCTGATAAATCACCTAATTGTAATGGGTCTTGAGCTGCAACGATGGCTGAACCTTGGGTTAACCCAGAAAAAATATGAATTAAGCGTTTAAGGTGACTAGCATGGTGCGATCCAATAGGTGCCATATCAATAATTTCTCCATTAATAAGTTCAACACGACTGCCTGGTGGAAAAATATTAGCTTCCCCTAATTTTCTCCATTCATCCAAGTTAGTTAAATGCTTTTTACAAAAACCTTCAGTAGTTACAGACATAATCAAAACGAAATTAGATAAATCAAATTAGAATATAATATGCGGTTGCTAAATTAGCAACTTATTACAGAATAATATAAAACAAAATGACAACATTCCCCATCGAAAAAATTCGTGCAGATTTTCCTATTTTAAAACAGAAAATCCGTAACAAGCCTTTAGTTTATCTGGATAATGCGGCTACTTGTCAAAAGCCTCAAGTTGTCATTGATAGTATCTCCCATTTGTATATGCATGAATATGCCAATGTGCATCGTGGAGTGCATACTTTAAGTATGAAGGCGACCGATCGTTATGAAGGGGCGCGAGAAAAAGTTAAAGACTTTATAAACGCCAGTAGTACCAAAGAAATTATTTTTGTCAGAGGGGCAACAGAAGCGATTAACCTAATAGCTTCAACTTTTGCAAAAGCTAATATAAATAAAGGTGATGAGATATTAATCACTGCCATGGAACATCATTCAAATATTGTGCCTTGGCAAATGTTCTGTGAACAGACGGGTGCGGTATTAAAAGTAGCGCCGATTAATTTACAAGGTGAATTAATCTATGAACAATTTGAGAAACTGATTAGCGATAAAACTAAATTAGTTTCAGTGGTACATATGTCTAATGCTTTAGGTACGATCAACCCTGTTAAAAAGATTATTGCAGCAGCTAAAGCTAAAAACATACCGGTGTTATTAGATGGTGCTCAAGCGATTCCTCATATGTCGGTTGATGTACAACAACTGGATTGTGATTTTTATGTGTTTTCAGGACATAAACTTTATGCACCTGCTGGGATTGGCGTGTTATATGGTAAACAAGCATTGTTAGAAGCGATGCCTCCTTATCAAGGGGGGGGCGATATGATCCGTAAAGTGACTTTTGAAGAGACAGAATATAATACCTTGCCATATAAATTTGAAGCCGGTACACCGAGTATTGCCGATGTGGTTGGCTTAGGTGCTGCTATTGATTATTTGGTAGAAATTGGTATGGATAACATTGCCGCTTATGAAGCTGAGTTATTAGACTATGCGACTGAAAAAGCCAGTAAAATAGAAGGCTTAAGAATAATTGGTGAGGCAAAAGAAAAAGGCGCTATTTTATCCTTTGTATTAGATAAAATTCATCCGCATGATATTGGAACCATGTTAGATAGCCTAGGTATTGCAATCAGAGCAGGGCATCATTGTGCCATGCCTGTGATGGATTTCTTTGAGGTGCCTGCAACTGCAAGAGCTTCATTTGCCATGTATAATACCAAAGAAGAAATTGATGTATTAATGAGCGGAATAGAGCAACTAATTGAGGTGTTTGGTTAATGTTTGATGATTTAAGAGATCTTTACCAAGAAGTAATTTTTGACCACAACAGAAATCCACGTAATTTCAGAGTAATGGAAAATGCGGATAGAAAGGTAGAAGGTTTTAACCCTCTATGCGGTGACAGGTTAACTTTATTTCTGAAAATGAATGGCGATGAAATAGTTGATGCCAGTTTTCAAGGCTCAGGTTGCGCTATTTCTACGGCTTCAGTGTCACTAATGACTGAAATCGTAAAAGGTAAAACTGAAGCAGAAGCAGACGCTCTGTTTAAGCAATTTCATGAAATGACTACAGGAAAAGAAGACAATATTGACTTAGAAGCCATTGGTAAACTTGCTGTATTAGCGGGTGTTAGGGAATATCCTGCACGAGTTAAATGTGCGACTTTAGCTTGGCATACATTAGATGCTGCGTTAAAAAATGAAGCAAATTCTATTTCTACTGAATAGTCGATTGGTTTGAATTTTCTAACTGATACACAATACCCATATCAGGGGAAATTAGCCGTTCTATGTCAACAAGATAATGCCCTAAATATGCATCGTCTTATTGCTGATCGATTAAAAGTTCCTTTGTATCAGTCAGCAACAAAAAACACAGCTGAAGATTTTTTCTTAACGTGGCGTGATGATTGTTTAAAGCTAATAGATAAAGAACTAATAAAAAAAGGGGGCTTATCTGTTGATATAGAGCCCCGTCCAGGTGAACAACGTTCATGGCCTGCACCCAAGAAAGGTGCTTTATCTCAAGCATTAGGTCGAAAAACAAAAACCATTGTTGATGCAACCACAGGTTGGGGGCAAGATAGTTTGCATATGTTTCGTATGGGTTATGAATTACGTTGCATAGAGCGGTCACCCATTATGGTTGAGCTATTAACGGATGGTTTTAAACGATTATCTGAGGCGGATTGGGTGAAAAATTTAGATATTCAAGTGCCGCAGTTGATTTCTGGTAATGCAATTGAAGTGTTGTCAATACTAGAAAAAAAACCTGAATGTGTTTATATTGACCCCATGTTTCCTCCCAAACGTAAAAAATCAGCACTCCCTAAAAAATCGATGACTATATTACGTGATTTATTAGGGGATGATATGGATCGAGAGCAGCTGTTTAAAGTTGCCTTTCAAGCTGCAAGTAGGCGTGTAGTTGTTAAAAGCCCAGACTATGCAGAGCCAATAGCAGGAAAACCTAATGAAAGTTTTAGGGGCAAATTGTTACGATTTGATGTTTATCTTAAATGAAAATAAAATAAGCTGAGCTTTTGTAGCCTTGATGAAACAACGTGGAATCAAGGTGTATCTATATTCCTTGATTCTGCTTCGCGGCATCAAGGCTACCTATATTAACGCCCTTAGCTTAATTTAAACGATTCCTCTGATTGACAAAATAAATATAACAAAGGTAAATAATGACAGATTGGATTGATGTTTGTGCAGAAAATGCATTAGCAGATAAAGAAAATATAATTGTTGATGTAGATGGCACAGAGGTTGCCATTTTTAAATTGGATAAAAAGTTTTATGCCATTGAAGATGTATGTACGCATGATGGCGCTGAAATTGCCAGTGGTGAGTTAGAGGGCGATGAAATTGTCTGCCCAAGACATGGGGCAAGGTTTTGTGTAAAGACAGGTGAGGTTAAATGTGCGCCTGCTTATGAAAATATTGAAACCTTTCCTATTCAAATAACAGCTGGCCGTGTTCAGGTCAGAGATCATCGTTGGGATTAGTATGGATTATTTTGTTTGGAATATAGACCCTATTGCTATTTCGGTGGGTTTTGCAAAAATTCGCTGGTATGGGTTAATGTTTGCCTCAGCTTTTGTATCAAGCTATTTATTAATGACTTGGATGTATAAGCGCGAAGGTAAGCCGATTGAAGAAATTGATGATTTACTAACTTATGCAGCAGCAGGGACGATTATTGGCGCGAGATTGGGGCATTGTTTATTTTATAGCCCAGAATATTACCTTGCTAATCCCCTCAAAATATTTGCAATTTGGGAAGGTGGCTTGGCTAGTCATGGTGCAATTTTAGGGATATTAATTGGCTTGTACTTTTTTCAGAGGAAACGTGATACCTCGTATATATGGTTGATAGATAGGGTTTCAATAGTCTCAGCTTTAGGCGCCTGTTTTATTCGTTTGGGAAACTTCTTTAATTCAGAAATTGTGGGTGAGCCAACCACGGTGGCGTGGGCAGTCATCTTTCAAAGGGTTGATTTTTTACCTAGACACCCGGTACAGCTTTACGAGTCTCTATCCTATGCTTTGGTTTTTGTTTTGCTTTTGTTT
>JALSLS010000029.1 GCA_026988195.1 Methylomonas sp. | reverse complement strand
CGATTGGTTTGAGATGAACTTTAAGGTAAATGTTAATGGTCAGTCTATCCCCTTGTTACCTTTGATCATGCCAGCTATAGAGGACTATGAACGAGGAGAATTACCGGATAATTTAAGCATTCCTATCGGTGAATATACATATATAAATATCCCTTCCAGTCAGTTAAAGCCTTTTTTAGATATTGTGTATGAAATTTTTGATAGTGCGCAGATTAATGAAAATGGGGCTCTACGTCTTTCTCGGTTTAATGCAGGGCTACTGGCTGATATTGATTCGGGAAATTATGGTATTTTTAGTTTAAATGGCGGTAAGAAGTTACTGGAAACAGGTAAAAAACTAAAGAACTTTAAAGGAATTTCTGATGTAGCGACACCGGAAGGTCTTGATGCTTCATTACGGGACTATCAACAACAAGGTCTAAACTGGCTGCAATTTCTACGAGAATATAATTTTGCCGGTATTTTGGCGGATGATATGGGCTTGGGTAAAACCGTTCAAGCACTTGCTCATTTATTAATTGAAAAAGAAGCGGGGCGGATGACCGCTCCTTGCTTGATTATTGCGCCCACCAGTTTAATGGGTAACTGGCGTAGAGAAGCGGCACGTTTTACACCTGATTTAAAGGTACTTACCCTTCAAGGCGCGGATAGAAAACAGCATTTTGATAAAATTAAAGAGGCAGACCTAGTATTAACGACTTATCCCTTATTGCCTAGGGATAAAGATATCTTACTCGCTGAAGAATATCATTATTTGGTATTGGATGAAGCCCAGATGATTAAAAACCCAAAGTCTCAGGCCGCACGCACGGTACGAGAAATAAAGGCTAATCACCGCTTGTGTTTAACAGGCACTCCGATGGAAAATCATTTAGGGGAGCTTTGGGCTCAGTTTGATTTTCTGATGCCAGGCTTTTTAGGCGATAGTGCTTTCTTTAAAAAAATCTATCGTACCCCTATTGAAGTGCATGGAGACCCAGAACAAAGACAACGGTTATCTAAACGACTACAACCTTTTATGTTGCGTAGAACTAAAAATGAAGTCGCCAAGGAGTTACCCGAAAAAACTGAAATCATTCGTTCAGTTCCTTTACACAATAAGCAGGCTGCACTTTATGAATCTATCCGTATTACAATGGAGAAAAAAGTACGCGATGCGATTGCAAATAAAGGTTTGGCCCGAAGCCATATTACTATTTTAGATGCCTTGTTGAAATTACGTCAAACCTGTTGCGATCCTCGGACTCTATCTTTAACTCAAGCTAAAAAAGTCACTGAATCAGCTAAGCTAGATTTATTGATGGAAATGTTGCCTGAACAGTTAGAAGAGGGGCGAAAGATTCTAGTTTTTTCTCAATTTACTAAGATGATTGCTTTGATTGAGAAAGAGCTTAATGCCAGAAATATTAAATACAGTAAATTGACTGGGCAAACAAAAAAACGAGATGAGGCGATAGATCGTTTTAAACGTGGTGAGGCCGATGTGTTCTTAATTAGTTTAAAAGCAGGGGGAGTCGGGCTGAATTTAACAGAGGCAGATACCGTGATTATGTATGATCCATGGTGGAACCCTGCAGCTGAAACTCAAGCGGCTGATAGAGCGCACCGTATTGGTCAAGACAAGCCAGTCTTTGTGTATAAATTAATAACTGAAAATACGGTAGAAGAAAAAATATTAGCAATGCAAGAGAAGAAAAAGGCATTAGCGGATAGTATTTATAATGGTGGAAAAAAAGAACAAACATTAAAACTAAGTTCTGATGATTTAACTGAATTATTTAAACCGTTAAGTTAGGAGGGCAATAAAAAATAGGTTCCAGTATTCATTTACGCTTTTTGGGGGCAATTGCGGCTGAGAATTTTTTTACACTATATTCAGGAGGTTTATTTTGGAAAATCTAGCTCGTTTATCTGTTGCACTCGGTGTTTTTACGCTGATGATTTGTTGGGAATATTTTAGTCCAAGACGGCAACAACAAACGCCTCGATTAAAACGCTGGCCAATCAATATAGGCCTGTCTATTTTTAATATGCTTATCATGCGTTTCACGGTAGGGGGGATTGCTTATTTAAGTGCAGTGAATGCAGTAAACCATTCTTGGGGGTTGTTAAATCAGTTCTCCACTCCTGTTTGGCTAAGCATTATGGTGACTATATTACTACTTGATTGTGCTATTTATGGTCAACATGTACTTTCACATAAGTGGAAGTTGCTTTGGCGATTGCACCAGGTTCATCATACCGATATAGAGATTGATGCCAGTACCGCAGTACGCTTTCACCCCTTGGAAATTATAATTTCAATGGCCTATAAAGTTGCCATCATTTATATTATTGGCGCGCATCCATTAGCTGTGGTTGTATTTGAAATTATGCTTAATGCTACCGCGACTTTTAATCATAGTAATATTAATCTTCCGCTTAAAATAGATAGGGTACTGCGCTGGGTTTTAATTACTCCTGATGTACATCGTATTCATCACTCAACCGTTCGCTCGGAAACTGACAGTAATTATGGCTTTTCTATTTCTCTTTGGGATAGAGTCTTTAAAACCTATGTTGCAGAACCTGAAAAAACTCAAACGACCCTCGAGATTGGTTTACCTGAGTATAGAAGCCAGCAAGAATTAGGGTTTATGCAATTATTATTACTTCCATTTAAGGGAGCTGGAAATAAATAATCGTCTAATATTGGGCAGGGTTTTTGCTTGTATTCAGTCGTGTAGCAATAGGCGCATAGCAAGCTACGTAACTGTTGCTACACGACTGAAGACGGGCAAAAAGACCAGCAAGATTGGATGATTATTTTTTTTTCATCTATCTCCCTAACCCCTTTCGTAAAAAATAGCTAGTAACATAAAGCGGGATAAATTTTTATGCAAAAAAGTAGGGTGGGCAATTTTTTCTGCCCACCATCATGCTGTAACACGGTGGGCAGAAAAGATTGCCCACCCTACAGTTTATAAGCAACCCTGCCTTAACTTTGTAGCTTAAAAAAGGCTAACTATTTTTTGTCATCTCTCTTGGGCTGGCGCTGTTGGTTTTTCCATTCACGATGACGAAGCATAATTTGTAAGACTTCATCAGGGTCGTCTGTTATGGTAATTAAATCTAAATCTTGCTTGGAGATGGTTTTATATTCAACCAAAGTCGTTTTCATCCAATCTATCAACCCTTGCCAAAATTCAGTGCCAAATAAAATTAAGGGAATGGGGTAGATCTTATCGGTTTGCATTAATGTTAAGGCTTCAAAAAATTCATCTAGGGTGCCAAATCCACCCGGCATGCAGACATAACCTATAGAATATTTTACAAACATGACTTTGCGTACAAAGAAATACCTAAAATCCAGAGATATATCTTGATAAGGGTTGGGGGATTGTTCTTTTGGCAGTGATATATTGAGGCCAATAGAGAGTTGTTTTTGTATATAGGCTCCTTTATTGGCGGCTTCCATAATGCCGGGGCCGCCGCCACTAATAATGGCGAAATTATTTTTGGCTAATAATTCCGCTAATTCAACTGTTTTTTGGTAATAGGCATGATCTGGAGCTAAACGTGCTGAACCAAAAATAGAAACTGCATCACATAAGCCTGACAGGTTGTCGAACCCTTCTGTAAATTCACTAATAATTCTAAAGATACGCCAGGACTGTGCTTCTTGAATATCTTCAATCTTGTTGCGGTGGCTGTTTTTGCAGTTCATGATGTGCCTACTGATTAAAACTAAGAGGGAGGTATAAGGCAACTTATAATAAGAAAAATTCCACTCATCGCTCCTACGCTCCAGCGTTCAGCAATGAGTTCTCACGTAGAGCATCACTGCCATTAAGTTAAGCCATTTGCTGTAGGATGTGCTGACGACAGGAAGCGCATCAGCTGTAAATGATGCGCTTCGTTCCTCAGCACATCCTACCTGTTATCTTAACTTAATGGTAGTGACGCAGAGCATGGGAACTATTATGGTGGTTTGTTTATTGCTAGTTACCTAAATTATAAATAAGCTGTCCTGATTGTAGCGTATGTGTGACTCGGCCTTTTAATGTTTGTCCCCAGAAGGGTGTATTACGACCTGCACTTTTCCAAGTATCTTGATTAACTGTCCAGCTGAGAGATGGATCAAAAATACACACATCAGCTGAAAATCCTTGGGATAGGGATCCACTTTCTATTCCTAAGGTTTTAGCTGGATTTTGAGTGAGTGCGGCAATCCCTTGGAATAAGGTGATTGCATTATCCTCAACCAAGCGTAAGACTAAAGGCAATAATGTTTCTAGTGAAGAAATGCCGGGTTCGGTTTCTGGAAACGCCCCTAGTTTTGCATCCAGGTCGTGAGGTTGATGATCAGAGCAAATAATATCAATCGTACCATTAGCAAGGCTTTCTCTTAAACTTTGTTTATCCTTTTTGGTACGAAAGGGTGGTAAAACATGGTACGAGCTGTTAAAGGGTTCAATATCATCCTCGGTTAAATGGAGTTGATGAACCGCAACATCTGCTGAGACTTTAAGGCCATATTTCTTGGCTTGTTGGATCTTTATAGCGGAGCGTTTACTGCTGATTTGGCTAAAATGTAGTCGGCAACCAGTGAGTTCGGCTAGGTCTAAACATTGAGCTACAGCAATTGATTCTGACGCTTCTGGAATACTGGGTAAGCCATAACGGGTAGCAAAGGCTCCTTCGTGAGCGCAACCCTTGTTACTAAGGGAGGGAATGTCGGGGTGATACATAACCAGTAAATCATGGCTACTCGCATACTCCATGGCTCGACGGAAAACCAATAAGCTTGATAACGGGGCTGTTGCATTACTGACGGCAATACAGCCTGATTGTTTGAGTGCAAACATTG
>JALSLS010000028.1 GCA_026988195.1 Methylomonas sp. | reverse complement strand
TGAGATATTATGTTCTCAATCTAGGTGAGTTTGTGGAAATGGAAGTGCAAGATCAAGTCACTTCATGCTGCATGAGTATTAATGTTTCAAGGTATGAGGAAGCCGCTATACCTTGGTTGCTTTTTTTGGGGGGGAAATGACAGTCAATACTTTTTGATAGCTCCAGTTGTTTCATTATCTGGGCAACAATGACTAATCCTGCTCCGGAGGTTAATTGTTCTTTTGTAGTTTTGAGTTTGTAAGGTAATATATTCATCAGTCTTGGCTCCACCCTTTGGGTGATGGGCTGTTTCGTCACAATCCATTTACAGCCAAGGCTTGATTAGTTTTTATTTGTTCTATCTGGGATTCAGGTGGTCTAATTCAACCATTAACACAAACATAGCCTTTAATAAGTCAAAGGGCATTAATGCCGGGGCTTGTTGAAATAATTCTGGCTGCATAAATAATGAATTTAATAGTTTATAGGTTCAGTAGATTATAATTTATCCACTCACTTTTCAAAAGAGCCAAGCTTTTTGATAGAGTATATCCTTTATTTCGATCAACATTAGAATCAAACAAGTTCTACTTTACTATCAGGCTATGCTGAAATTTTGAACTATTGTTTATTACTGATGACTTCCACATAAGCAATTCATCTGGGTATTTTTTTCCTAAAATTGGAATATCAAAATACACATCGAATAATTCTGCATTTGCAAAAGAAAAAGCCTTCACCCTTGACAGGTTTGGTAAATATTCCGTGACTACTTTACGAATTATTTCAGCTCTAGAATTACTTCCGTCACCAGCAGCCCCTAATTCAGGAATGAAAAATGGGCGTTGAGTAACACTCCCCCATGCATTATATCCTTGTAAAATGGCTTTTGAAATATCTCCGACCTCCTCATTTACATCGGGTCTATTTTCTGGATCTATAAAATAAGCACTCTGTCCAACCCAGTCAATATATGAATCCCCTGGATAAAAGTATTTTGGATGTAACCATGTAGTAAAATCTTCATCATCTTGGTTCATATAGCCAGTAGAGGTATACATAAACCAAGTGACATTATTAACCCCCTCTTGGCGAAATAGATCAATAATATGTCTATAAGTGTCTCTTACTCGCTCAGGTCCATCTGGCCAAGATGGATTTCCGTATTCATTACATATATTTTTACTATAATTAATTGCTGTTTTTCCATCTTTTCCAAAAAGAAACCATGATTGCGGCCCATACTCTCCAAACAACCCTAACATTATTGGATGGCCAAATGCTTTTATTTGTTTTGCTGCTTTTCGAATATCAGTATCAAAATCTCCTTTAAGTATACCTGGTACAACATTGTTACCTTTTGATAAGCCATACCATAAACTCATTGATTCCATATCACAACATTCAATTGCCCATGAAATTGCAAGTACAGAACCATCTTTATTCAGTTCATTTGCTAAGTCCAATGGTGATGGCGCACCATCGCCTTCAAGTGCCTGTTCAAATGTTCTTATCTTTGGTGTTTTGGAAAAAAGGTCTTTTGGAGCAATAAAATCATGAAAGGTATGGACAATAACTGGCGCTTGACCAACTTCTGACTTAAAAACATTATATTTTGGTAATGTTGAGCCAATATTGTATATTCCTGGATAAATACCCTGCACTGGTGGGAGTATTTTTTTTGCTGATGGATCAGCCTGTGTTGTTGCTGGTGGAAGCTTTACTTCATTACTACAACCCTCTATAGTTTCTGGATCAAGCTCCAATTCACCATAACTACTTGGTGAAAAAGAGGCGAAAAATAAAATAACATATATATATAATATTTTTTTCATTGGAGTATCCTTTTATATTTTTAGAATCATACTTAATAGGTAACCAAGAGTGCTTCATGCATACCGCCTTAATGTAAATGAATTTCTAGCTTCCATAGCTAAAAAAATCACTCATACATGAAGTGGAAAGCAATCTAAAAGTACAGGTGAATAAGTAGTGCGCACAACACATTAGCACAAGCATCACTGAATACTCAAGACACATTATTTCCTTGGCACGACGAAACCGTACAATATTAAATGTAGGTATAACTAAACAACCACCCGCTAAAAGCAGATGGGTTAGGGAGCTTGGCGACTGAAAGCCGGGATACAGGACAAATAGCCCTGTTATTTCCGCTCACTCCGTTTTGAAATTATCATTCGGACTGGCTTCAAAATGATGTTCAAGGTAATTTTTTATCATTTCTTCGATCCATTTTCCCTACCGTGACGTAAAAATAGCCTCTTGCCCAAAAATGCCTGCCCCATATGCACATGATCTTTACTTACTACTCCTGACAATATCTTGATCTCAAATGCTTCACAAGTTTGCCTTACTAGCTCTCTTACTCGCAAGCTAACATAACCTTGTAATACTTGGCATATGTATTTTATGACCTAAACAAAGTGATATTCAATATTGTAAACTGTATGACTGCCATAACGATAATCCATCCTGTTATTATGTCACTTGAGATAAATCTGTTCGCCTAAAAGGCGAAGGTTTCAACCTTGCGACTGGAAAATGAATAGCTGTGGTGTTATTAGCTAGCTCTAATAGTATAATTTAAAATATTTTTTTGTACACAGAGATAAATATGAGTAAAAAATATAATAAGCAACTAATTGTTCATTTTTTAGCTGTATTCTCTGGAAAAGTAGGGGCATCAGGCCTTGGTTTTATTGTTAGCTTAATCATTGCAAGGTTACTGGGTCCCGACAAGTTTGGTATTTTTTCATTTTTCTTGGTCTGGGCTCAAATTGGAAGTTGTTTTGTTGGTGATGTTTTTTCTGATGCGTTTATTCGAAATTATTCAGCATGTCTTAACAATAATAAAAAAGGCACTGGGACAGTTTTGTTTAATGCCCTACTAATAAGACTATTCTTTGGTATTTTACTTGCTATGAATGGAGCCTTCTTCAGTCAAAGTATTGCGTTGAATATATTTAAAAATTCAGATTATATAGATCCTATCTTTTTTGGTTGTTTAGCTTCGCTTGCAATAACATTATGGACTTTTTGTTTATCAACTTTACAAGCATCAGAGTCGTTTATAAAACATGGAATTTTATCTCCAATAATTAATTTAATTCGTTTAGTTGCAATACCTATTCTATTAAAAATAGGACAGTTTACGTTAACTAATTTAATCTTAGTTTTTGTTGGTTGCTACTTTATTTGTAGTGTAAGCACAATAACTGCCCTAAGAAAACGCTTTACTAATGCAAGATTTGACTACCATGAAATTAAAAGTCAATTACATTTTAGTAAATGGATAACAATTTCTTTAGTCTGCCTTGTCTTAATTAATTTCTTATCGATTCCAATATTAGGCTATTTTTTTGGGAATCATGAAGTTGGAATTTATGCTGCAGGCTCCAACTTACTATTAATATTTGAACATATTACAAATACAATTATCACAGTTCAATACCCTAAAATTTTAAAATTGAAAGGCCATAGAGAATCAATAGATTTTATTAGAAAAAGTCTAATACTTTCTTGTTCTATCATTATTATTTTATTGCCTGTATTCTATTTTATTGAGCCTCTTATTTTGATGATATATGGTGAACAATATATTGGTAGCTCCCTTGTTTTTAAAGTCTTGTTTGTTGGTACTTTATTGACTATGTTAGTGCAACCTCTTAACCTATTTTTTCTGGCCAATGAAAAGGCACATTATTGGAGCAGTATTACCATGTTGTCATTGTTTTCTTGGCTACTTTCAAGTTATTATCTTGTCCCTTTATATGCAGCTATAGGCGCTGCCATTGCAACATTATTTGCGCGAATAGTTTATCTAATTGCATCTTCTGTTACACTCTGGAATACATTCAGACATAAAAATAAACTATCTATATTATGAAAATTTTATTGATAAGCCCTGCTGGAAAAGCTGGAACAATTCAATACACTCACAATCTTGCTAATACATTAGTACAAAAGGGTAATAATGTTTTTTTAGCGACAGCTGTAGGTTTTGAGTTAAAACACTTTCACAAAGACTATCTTTTTCTAGAGGTATTTGATCGTTTTCACCCCCACCCACTTAAGCTTTGTCGTTTTTTTTATCTATTAATTACATTTAAACCTGATATTGTTCATTTTCAGGGAGCACAGCACCCCGCTGTATACTTATTTTTATGCAGTTTAATTCGTATTTTTAGCAAAGCACCTTTTGTTTATACCCCACAAGATGTTTTACCTAATAATAATGGTAAATTACATGTTCATATTTTCAGGCAACTTTATAAGCAATTTGACCACATATTTTTAAATACCAAAAATAACCAAAAAGATATCATTGAGTTTTTCCAAGTTCCTTCCAATAAAATCAGTATTTTATCGATTCCTGATTTACTAGCATTTTTAAAAAATGAATTGATTCCAAAAACACCTGACATACCAAAAGGTAAAAGTGTTTTATTATGTTTTGGTTTAATAGAAGCACGAAAAGGAATACATACATTAATTCAAGCTATGCCAGAGATAGTTTCGCAACGACCAGAGACACTGCTATATATCGTTGGAAAACCATTAGAGGATATACAGCCTTATAAAGATAGCATTTCTAAACTTCAACTTAAAAACCATGTGAGGCTTATCCCAAAGTATGTAAGTTTTGATGAAATGGCAGGTTTTTTTAATTGTGCGGATATTGTTGTCTTACCGTATTATTCAGGTTGGAATAGTGGAGTTATCTCAACAGCCTTTAATTTTAAAATACCAGTCATTGCAACCGATGTAGCGGGCTTTAAAGATGTTATAGAAGCAGGAAAAACGGGTATTATTATTCCCCCGAAAGATGCAAAAAAATTGGCAAAAGAAACTATCAACCTTTTAAGAGATAAACAATTACAAAAGAGATTGGCATCCCATGCTGTTGCAAGCATGAAATATAATTCATGGGGAAATATTGCTGATAAAACAATAGAAATTTATAATAAAATAAAGAAATAGGGGGCTTCTCATCTCCTTATAACCCCGCGTCAGCATATTACGATACCGCTTTTGCAAGTTAACTAATTCCTGATCATTCAGTTTTTTATCAATACGGGTAGAGACCTTTTGCAAGTTTCCTGCAATAAATGCTTCATGTTGCTCGCCCATTTGTCATCATTAGACTCGATAATAAACGTTAACTCACGCAACAAATGTGAACCACATAGTCCGTGCCCACATTGTTCGAAAAGGACATAACTCAGAAAACCTTGCTGTAATACGTCATATTGCTTTAAACCTGCTGAAGAAAAATAAAACGTGTAAAGGTGAGATTAAAGCTGAACAACTTAAAGCAGGGGGATGATGCATACCGCAAGTTAATTTTATACTCAACTTGATTTAAGTGCGATTATCATGGCTTTGGAGGAGCTACTTTTATAGAACCTTTTGTAGCCTTATACATTAAGAGGCACTCACCCATTAGTTACTAAGATTAATATTCATTGTTTTCAGGTGATCAGCAAGCCTATTTGCTAATGCAACAATTGTTAAAACTGGATTTGCTTGACTACTGGTTGGGAAAACTGAGCTACTTGCTATAAAGAGGTTTGTTATATTGTGAATTTTACAGTTTTCATCAACAACCCCCTTATTTATATCTTTAGACATTCGTGTAGTACCTATATGGTGTCCCATTACGGCATTACTATTACGAATATCATCAATTGTATTATTGGTATTAAATGTTAAAGTGCCGCAATTCTGTCTTGTAAGTTCTTTTTGTATTAATTTATGTGATTTATATACGCTGTCCACATCCAACTCGCTTATTTTAAAGTCAATATTAATCTGAGGGTTACCATACCTATCTTTCTTGTTTGTTAAAAAAACTTGGCTTTCAGGCATTGGAGCCTGTTCTGATTGAAAATAAAGGCTAAAATTATTATTTCTAGGCTTTTGAATTAAGGATGGAATTCTTCTTTTTTGTAAAAACCGTTTGCGGCTAAATTGCGGGAGTACATAAACAAGTCCAGCTGATCCAGAAATAACATTTTTAATATGAGATAGATACAGGCCATACTTTCCAGTGCCAATATCCTGTTTAACACTTTTTTGTTGTAATTGCTTGGCAATAAATGCTAAAGATAACAGCGCATTTCCATGTTTTGGATCACCAATTAATGGCCTGTCCAACAAAAAATACATATTCAAAACCTTTAATTCATTTTGAGCCTTTTTTGATAGACATAGTCGTCTACGGCAATAAGTTTCACTTTCATCTTTCTCATAACCAAAGATAATATCAAGGTTCTGTTTGAATGATACAGATGCAATAGAACCATGAATATGAGGCATATAACATTTACCCAACCACCCAGAATGGTTTCCTATTCCATTTTTATGTATTGTGTTGGAAGTTAACAATAATCGGGTTACTTCAAGCCCTCCACCACTCAGCACAAACATTTTTGCTTTTACACGAAGGTTATGATCAGCTTGCGTTTTAATCGACAACCCTATTATTGTATCTCCTTTTTCATTACTTTCTATATCGGTTACGATAGCTTTAAGGTAAACTCTTATATTACTAGCCCCTTTAAGCTGTTTTCTGTACGTTTTACCAAAGTGAGTAGGAGGACTCCATCGTTCAATAGTCGAGGTAATAATATCACCGTCTTCAAACCCAGGTATCATTGCATTCGTTTCATGAAGTAAAGCCTCCTGAACATTATAATTAAAATCACCACATTGACAATAAACATGTGCTCTTTTATAAAAAGGGTCTAATTCTTTTCGAGTGATTGGCCAACCTGAGTTTTCCACAAAAATACGCGTTTCAAAATCTAAGGGGTCATAAGGAATACAACGCCCTCCCCACATTGAAGTGGTTCCTCCTAACTGGCGGTAGCGTGCCTGGTCAGCAGGTAAATGCCGCTGCTGGTCGGCCACACTCCCTTGATATAATTGCTGACTTTTACCACTACTATCAGATTTTCCAGCTTCAATTAAAATAACATCTAAACTTGATTGTGCCAATTCCAGTGCAAGAGTAATTCCAGCAGCACCTGCACCAACAATACAGATATCACAGGTTAATTCAGAACCAGGTAAAACTTTATTAGCATCAATGATCATTTAAGTGTCTCAATACATTGGAAAATCAAGTCTAATATCAATTTCATACAAATACCATTAACCAATAGCGGCCAAATTATCAATTAAGTGTTTTCGACATGCCATTCCTACCAAGACAACGTTAATACTATTATCTTGCAATACATATTTTAAAGCATGTTGTTGCGAACTATAATTCTTTTTCTGAAAACCACTAGGCAAACTGACATCCACCTGAGCAGAAAATAAATGATGGTCTTTTAAACACTCCCTAGCAATAATGCCAACACCTTGATGAGAAATTTTATTAAGTAAAGCACCACTTTTCTGAATCTTAAGTGGATCAAGGTCAAGCTGAAGACAAGAAATATTATTATTTTTTAAACATAACCAAGCATCCTCATGTTCCTGGCAAGACACTCCATAATGACGAAGCATTCCTTTTGTCTTTAAATTATCAAGCATTTCAAAAATACCTGAATTTTCAATAATTTCTGTAGGAGGGTTATGTAAGAGAAATAAATCCATATAATCCGTATTTAAACGTTTTAAACTACTTTCAATTTGTTTTTGTATATAACTCTCTCGAAAACACTGACGTTCTATTTGTTTGCGTACTGCTGTTGTTTTTCTGGAGACTGAAGAAAGGTAACTTAGACACGGCCTAAGAAATGGCTTTACATATCGAATGCACTGCTGCGGAGCACTTAGGGTTAACCCAGCTTTAGAACAAAATAAGACATTATCTCGATGCTGCTTAAAAACTTTCCCTAATAGCTTTTCACTATCCCCTTGACCATAAATATCTGCAGTATCAAAAAAATTAATACCTTGATCAAATGCTAATTCTAATGTTTTTTCAATCTCATAACGACTATACTTTGTTGTCAATGAGGCTATTCTTGAACAACCAAACCCTAATATAGAAGCCTCCATATCAGTATTACCCAGTTTTTTATACTTCATTTCAAATATCAACCTAAACTAAAAATTAACTGAGACCTTTTGCATAATAAAGTAAGTATTGCAATCCAATAATTAGGAAACTTCAGCCCCAATATATACTCATGGCCCTGCTGTAAAGAATATTAAAAAAACAGTACCCTGAATTCCCACATAAAACAAATAGAAACTAATTATGCCTTGGTTGTATAATGGGTTGTAACGAAACAGTCCATCGCCAAAGAGTGAAGTCAAGACTGATGAATATATTACTTTACAAACTTTTTTTTAGTATTTCCACAATACCACATCCATGCGTCACTGATTCCTAAAAGGGTTCGTTCGGGTCTGATACAAAGTGTTGGATGTCCACGTCCAGCATCGTGTGACAAGCGCCCCAAACTCTCTGTTTCTTGACTATTAAAATCTAGCTCTGTGGTGTCTTGTATACATAAAATAACAGTTTCTTTACTATTTATAGTATGGCAGTGGGTCGATTTGTAGTTATGTATGAATATCCACATAGAATTCGACTTTGTTAATCAATAAACCAATAACAATATCAGGCATTTTTCTGACTTTGAAAAACAAATTGTTTTTCAAAGTCAGCCGCTTAATCCATGTTTTTAAATTTAAATTCTTACGTTCAATTTTTTGAGCATTCCTTTCCCCCCACTTCGTGCTTATTGGGTTCAATATACCTTTCATAAGCTCCCAACGTTTGATTTTTAAAGGAGCTAGTATGGCTTTTAAGCCCTTAAAAAAATAATTTTTCGTCTATCAGAAATATAAGCCAAAATAACATTGGTTGAGTGTCCAACTACATACCAAATCCAGAGTTGATTAGACTTACTCCTTGCAAACGACCGTTGCTCGTCTATCTTAGTCTCTTCACAGATCAATTCAATACCACTGAAGGCTGATTTAGTCTGAAACTTAGGTTACCACTTGCGTGAGCTGGTTTTCCATTTTTTAGCGTATTGACAACCGTGTTTTTATTGGTTTTTAGCACCCATGCCGTATTCCTAACTCCACTCCCATTAATTACCATTTCAACAATTTTATTAGTTACTCCATAGGCACAAGCTTTGTAGCTATAATCGAGCATGAATGTTTTAGTTTTACACTCTAGATTACGTCAATAATAACATTGTTTTCCGTAACCATTCGCCCCAGACTTTTTAACTTTTATACTGTTGCACTTTGGGCAACTTACTTCTTGATAACAGGCCGTGAAATAAAATTATACAAGATTTCTACAAATTAGACCCACTACCATGATATCAATTAGTTTTTGACGATCTATTCGTGGGTCAGGAAGTGAGTCAAAAAAGGTTTAGATGGTATTGTGTCGATTGTAAGCACTGACAGGATCGAAGACAATGAAGTATATACCATTTAATATCATATTTTACACCTCAAATCCAGATATATTAAGTGAAATAGTCCTGCCCCCAAAGTCCAACAAGAGGCGTTTCTTTGTGTTTTACAAAAAAGGCTACAGTGATAGGGTTTAAAGGCATTGAAATAAAATATAAAAAGCTTGCAACTGCACAGGTATTTTTATGCTTTCTATTTTCCCCCAAAATTGGTTTATACCTATGATCAATAATGAAATGACTCTTTAAGCGCTTAAAAATTTGTGACAAAATATTAGTAGCTAATAACTAGACCAAGGTTTAGTCTATTACTACTAATAGTTATACCTCCTGATTTGATATGTTGATATAAATGACGGTAAGCCAGTCTGAGCTGTAAATTCTTGGAAAATATATATTCAAGAGCAATACTAGGCTCTATCATTTTAATTTCTATTCCTGCAGCTGACATTTGTTTGAATTTTGATAAATTCAATAGAAACTTTCCATGAAGTTTATTTATTAGAACTGTATTAATAGAGCCAAACACTGAATCACTTCGTAGTAAAGTATTAAACCCACCAATGGATGATACATCACGAGTATAACTAATTTCAAATGTACTGTCTTTAGTTGATAGGGATAGTAAAAGATTTGAAGTGAATTCTAGTTTAGTAAAAGGTTTAGAAATTCTGGATAAGCCAATTTTTCCTGACATAGAAAAAGTTTCAGAAAAGTTATAAATGTTTTTTAAAGAAACTAAATGGATAATTCCGTTTGGTGAGTTTATAAAGTTAGCCGACTGATCATCAAATTTTACATAACGATACATATACTCTAATTCTAAAGCACTTTGTTTGCTAAGTGTACTCGAAATAGATAGTTTTCCTTCATGGCGAGTAACGTTAGATACTTGTTTATCATCAAAAGTATTTAGAACTTGATGGTAACCAGACATTAACTGAAGTTTATTAGAAAGTTTATGATTAATAAAAATATTAAGGTCATTTTCATACATTCGGCTTCTTTCTGACCCGTTAGGTACAACTTGGTTGGTTCTGTCTAAAAATGAATAAAAAGTATCAGTAAATGATAAAAAGGTTCTGTCGGTCAACTGATAATTACTAAAAAAAATTAAATTGTGGTTTTCGAAAGCTTGGGTAAACCTCATATGATTAGGGTATATAGTTGACTCGAAAGAGTAGTCAAGTTCAAATTGAGCACGCCTTGTCTTTTTAACTAGGTTAAATCCAGGCGAAATAATGGTATTCATACCAGCTAACATATTATTTTCTTCAAATAAAATATTATCATTGTACTCCTCTATTATTGATAGGCGAGGAATGAAACCACCTTTTCGAATACGAACGGGAGAAAAATTATGTTCATTGATTTCTTTTAAGGGGAACTCAACTAATGGTGTTCTTTCTGGTGCTATTATATTAAAACGAGTTCTTACTTCACCAATCGGTATTTCAGTATCATATATACTTTTAAATGTTTCGGTACTGTGAGCATTACTGGAATAAAGCATATTTAAGAAAATAAGAAGGAAAATTTTAGTTGCTAATAAATTTGTAGTGTTCAGGTTAGTGGTTTTAAAAAATAAAGTCATTGAGCTAAAAATAGTGTTAATCAATTTACGAAGACTGTATCACCTGGTTTAAGAAATATATTCGAAGTAACTGATTCTTTATTGATAAAGCCTTTAAAATCAAAATGTACCCTTTTTCCATTTTCTCGATTGACAATTAAAATATTATTTTTATTGGCAAAAGGAGTAAAACCTCCAGCCATAGCAATTGCCTGAGTAACTGTAATAGGTCTTTTGATACTAAATAATCCTGAACGCATAACTTCTCCAGAAACATAAATATCATAACTGTTCAATTCAATTAGGGTGACACTTACTAATGGATTCTTAATATGTTTGCTAATTTTTCTAGAAATAGCTGCTTCAAGATCTGTTTCAGTAATTCCTGCAGCTTTTAGCTCACCTATTAGTGGATAATTTATTATTCCATTTGGGTTAATAGGAGTATTTAGTGATAAATCAGGATGGTTCCAAACAAAAACCCTAACGATATCTCCAGCTCCAAGAAAAAACATGGGAATATCTTTAACCAGATCTATTTGAGATTGTTCGGCATAGGCCCTAGTATTAAGTTGGTTACACCATAAAAATAGTATTAAAAAAATAGAAGTAGGCTTGAATAATATTTTTTTAGTTTTCATTTTTTTAGTTGTTCATGTTGTCGAATGACTGAATAATTGTATTTTATTAAGTTGGAATGAATTGTTAATCAGTAGTTTTTCGATTCAAAAAATTGTATTTCATATTTAAATTAATTGTGTCGCATCCATTTTTGAATACAGGTTTCCATTCTTTGTCTTAGGGGTATTGGTTGATAAGAAACTAATTTATTTAATAAATTAATATCTGCCTGCCATTTTTTTGGATCACCTAGTAAATTTCTATTCAAGGTTTGAATTGATTTTTTACTACCAGTTAATTCAATAATTATTTCTGCTATTTCCCTGACTGAAGTTGATTGCCCAGATGCAACATTAATGGGCAAAAAACCTTTAGGCCTAGCTTCCATTAATTTTAAAGTTAGATGGGATATGTCGTCTATATATATAAAGTCCCTAGTTTCATCTCCCGTACCCTGTATGATTAATTCATTTTTTTTTGATTTGATAGTCTGTTGAAATAATTCCCAGATGAGCAATCTTTGTTGGATCGGACCAAAGGTTGAAAATAACCGTGTTATGACGATATTAAAGTCAAAACATTCGCAATACTCTTGAGCTAATTGTTCAGAAATAACTTTATGAAAGCCATAAGGGGAAATAGGGTTTAATAACGAATTTTCTTGTACAGGTAGTTTATTTGGATTTCCATATACGGATGCACTAGAGGGAAACATAATCAGAGGAGTCAGATCAGATTTTCTAACTGCCTCTAATACTGCACTCCATGTATTAACAGCATTTTTAAAATCTTCTCTAGGTTGTTGAAATGAATATCCAACAGAAGCCGTTCCTGCACCATGGTAAATCATGTCAGGTTTATAATTATTAATCAAAATAACTAGGTCATCATTATCCAGTGAACATTGTTGAATGTTAAATTTTGGGTGGAAACACTCAGTTTTTTTTCGTGTTATACCTAAAACCTCATGCCCATTTTGAATAGCAAATAAAGCAAGACTTTTCCCTATAAATCCTTGAGAACCTGTTATTAATATTTTCATAAAAATATAGTGTATAATGAGGGGTTTAGTTATTTATCGTATAATTACATTATAAAAAAACACTAATGAATAATGGTAATTTATTATTAATATAATTCTATTTTGCACTCACTACGGCAAGTTTTTGTTTCAACGTTTTTAATGCCTGTTGTGAGCTAATGCCATGTTGTTTATAGTCAATTATGTGGCGATATGTTGAAACTGTATTATGAGCCATTACTTCAAGTCCTAGGTCTTTGATAATTTTTTTTCTAGCATTTTTACCAAGCTCCTTAATCTTTTCTGGGTTCCTAGAAAGCATAAGCATTTTCTCAGTGAGAGTTTTTACATCATCAACTTCTATTAAATAGCCCGTTTCACCATCATTGATCATTTCACAAGCTCCTCCAACATCTGAAGTAATTACGGCTTTTTCCATAGCCATTCCCTCTAAAAGAGTGAAACTAAAGCTTTCTGCATAAGATGGAGCAACTAATACATCAAGACTTGCAAATACAGCAGGAATTTCTTCAAGTTTAACTTCCATTATCATAACTTTATTAGACATTTCATGTTCGGATATAAAATCCAAAATTTCTTGCTTATAATTCTCAAATCCAGGAAGTACCGTGCCAGTTATCAAAAATCGAAAATTTGGGTTTATTTTCAGTAGCTGCTGTGCAGCATTCAAAAAATTCATATGCCCTTTTACTGGGTGTATCCGTCCTACCATACCGAACACACAATCCGAATCATCTATAAATGATTGATTTATATAGAAAAGATCATCATTACCCGGGTTAAAATATTTAGTGTCAATACCATTTCTTATCGCAACAATAGGAGGATGCTTTTCTTGCATTCTAAGCTCTTCGCCTATAGCAATAGAATCCGTTATCACAGCATCCAATTTTTTTAAAATTAACCGGTCTATCCATGGATAGACTATTGAACGCCAAGAGCCTTTGGGGAAATTTACCCAGCCGAGGAAAGATGCAATTACTGGACGCCCAGTAAGGCGGGCACTTATTAAACTGACTAAATTAGCTCTATGATCGAGAGCATGTACGATATTAGCATTAAATTGTTTGATTATCTTAGCAAGCTGATAAATGTCTTTAAAATTAAGAGGGTTTTCAATTGGAATTGTAATATATTCAAAACCTGTGTTTTTTAATTCTTTTAACCATGCTGTTTCACCTAAAGAAGGTTTAATAATACAAACAAATAGGCAATTGCAATCTTGTGGATCAAAGCCTTTCAATAATTGCAATAAATAGGTTTCACCTCCAGTCATTCCAGTGATGCCTCGACAATTCCTTACTATGACTGTACGTATGATATTCATTTAGGTAACCCTGTTTTAATGATAAATAACTAACCAATTTTGTTGTATTTTTAAGAGAGTAAAAAACATTTAGCACTTTTGCTTGTTAAACTCAATAATTTGAAAATAACCAAATTGATTTAGGAGAGGTATCTTCCCAAAAAATAGATCCATTGTTTTTAATGATTTTGTAATCAATGTGTATTTCTTTTGTAGAATATAAAAATCAAGTAGTCGAAAAAATAAAAAGTCAGGGTGATGCACTGTTACCTGTCCAGGAAAACAATCTTCAATAATTATCAGGTCTTGTTTTGTTAATGGATACTCTTCATCATCATCACCATATTTGGGGACTCCAAAAGAACCTACAATCCACTTTCTAGCAAACATTAAAAACATATTTCTAGCTGAATTCTCAATAAAAACAGCTTTTGCACCAGGTTTTAAAATACGATTAATTTCTTTACAGGCTGAAGGTAAGTCTACATGGTGCAAAATACAAGCACCAAAAGCAAAATCAAAGTTATTATCTGGATAGTTCATTTCTTCAATTCGTTGGATGGAAAAGTTGACATTAACATCATTATATTTAGCCAATGCATGTGCAATAGCTATATCTTCTTTAGATAGGTCAAATGCTGTAACTGTCGCCCCATGCTTTGCCATCATCACTGAGGTGTGCCCTCGGCCGCAACCACAATCGAGGATAGATTTGTTTTTCATATCTCCAAATAATTTTAATGTATACGCATAAAGGTCATATAGTCCATTTAAAGACAGCCAAAAATTATAAGGCTCATAGTTACCATCAAGCCCTACTTTATAATTAGAATTATTTTGTTGTAAATGACTTGTGTTCATAATTTAGGTTTTAAGTTTTATTAATCAATAAAAACCAGTTGTAAGCCCACTGAGGAATAACAAAGGTTCGTTTATTTAGTACAACCCCCAAAACAATGGCACCAGCTTGTTTTAAATGGCTTAAAGCAGTAACAATAGAAATACGGGAAGTATTTTCAGCTTCCACGACAAAAATAACACCATCCATTATTGAAGCTAAGGCTATACTTTCAGGGGCATCAGATAATGAAAGCGAATCAATAATGATAAAATCAAATTTTTCTTTCGCCTGATTGAAAAAAATATCAAGATCAGTCATCGTTTTGTTTTTTATCATATTAGATAATAATTTTTTATTTTTGCTGGTAAAAATTAACGAACTAGTTTCAATCGGTACAAAAACATCTTCAGATATTATTATCTGACTAGTATTTTGATTAGTATTATCAAAATCAAGATAACTATTTTTTATCGTTTGTTCACCTAGTAATAAGACCTTAGCCCCTTTTTCAATAAGGCTGGTAGCGAGGTTACTTGCTACCATCGACTTACCTTCCTTTGGTCGAGCACTACTGATTAAAATTAGACTTATTTTATCCTTCCTGCTTAACATAGTGATTGATTCAGAAAGCATTTTAGACTGATACTGATTATAAAGTTTCAGCTCTTGAGTATCATTAAATAAACGAAAAGCAGCAAAACAAGGAAGACCAAGAAAACTTTCAACCTCTTCTTTATTTGATAAGGAGCGACGCAAGAACTCACTAATATATGCAATTAAAAGACCTCCTGACAAACCTACAAACATCCCTAAAATTAGGTTTTTTATCTTATTTGGTTTAGATGCTGAGATAGGAGGTACTGCATACTCAATTGGGGTGACATTAGATATTTTATTACGGTTTAGGATTAAATTAATTTTATTTTCTTCTTGTTTTTTTGTATAAAGACTGAGCGAATGTTCTTTTCGTTCTATTTCAATCTTTTTCTCATTGATCAATATTTTTTTAGTATCTAGGAATACTAATTGATGTTCAAGTTTCTGATGTTCCTTTTCGAGTTCAGAATAACTATTTTTCAACCCTTGAAGCTTTTTATAACTTAAAGAAAGGTCTCCCTGAATTTTTTGATAAATAGGGTTAATACCTAGTTTATTTGTATCTCTAATACTTGATACTTCATTGTTTATGCGTTTTTTTATTGAATCTATTTCAGCATTGAGCCTTAAAGACGAGACACTATTTTCAACATATAAGTTTTTTTCTGATTGAAGTGCAGATAGTTTTGTTGTCAAGGTATTTAAATCTGGGTTTCTTGACCAACTATCTTCTAGAGAAATTATTTTAGGCAATTTGTTTAACTGCCTTTCAAGCTCAGCAACCTGTAATTTAGTTTCTATATTTTGTAGCTGAGTTTCCTGCTTCTGCGTTTCGATAGCACTTATTCGGTCTAATAGCAAATTGATTTGTGAATCGACTGAAATAACTCCACTATCATGTTTTAATTGTAAAAGCTCTTTTTTAGCAATATATAATTCTTTTTTTAAGAGTGTCACCTGATCAGAAAAAATTTGGTTTTCCTCAACCCCTTGGCGTAAATTTAAATGAACTTCTTGATACATTTCAACCAATGTGTTGACAGCTAACGCTGAAAAGTCAGGATCAGGTGTTTCTAATATGATTTCGAAAACATTACTTCCCCTTATAGGCTCAATAGTCAGATTATCTAATATTTTAATCTTTGCTATTATCGTATTATCCCCAAGTTGGTCTTGAGTTTTACCCAGCCAAAGTAATATGTTTTCAGTGATGGGAAAAGACCATAAAACATCGTACACAGATTCTTTTATTTTTCCAGGTAATTCTTGCAACCAATCCCAGCGCCAACGCATTTTTTCAAGCACATAATCAGGTTTTAATTTAGATACCGTTTTTTCTAAGACGGCAGAACTTGTAAAAATTTGTATCTCAGAAAAGAGCCTTTCTTTCGAATCAGAAGAAAAACGGCCTAATGATATATTTGAAGTACTAATTATTTTTGCTTCACGATGATTTTGAACTAAAATTTTGGCATCTGATTCATAAACTTTTGATATTAGAAATGAACCAATTAGAGATACTAAAATAGTACAAAAGAAAACAGTTTTAATTCGCTGTTGATACCTAAATAATATAGCGAGGTTCTCTCTTAAGCCATAGATTTTATTATTGTTCGTATCCATAACTTAATAGGCTCCTGTCCCTTTAATAATAACAGGAACAGTTTTCAGTAGAATTTTTAAATCCAACATCAACGTCCAATTATCAATATACTGAAGGTCTTGTTCCATCCATTGTTCAAAAGAAATATTGCTACGGCCGCTGATTTGCCAGATACAGGTGATTCCTGGCCGAACACTAAACCGTCGACGCGTCCAATCAGATTCAAATTTCTCAAAATCCCTAAGCGGTAAAGGCCGAGGCCCTACTAAACTCATATCACCTTTAAAGACATTAAATAGCTGAGGTAATTCATCAATACTATAACGCCTTAAACTTCCGCCTATTTTAGTTATACGTGGGTCATTACTAATCTTAAACACTGGACCACTCGCTTCATTCATATTTTCAAGGCCTACTTGTAAGGCTTCTGCATTCTCAACCATAGTTCTAAATTTATATAAACTAAATTTTCGTTTATGTAATCCAATACGTTGTTGTGAGAAAAATATTGATCCAGGATCTGTCAGTTTAATTAAGGCAGTAATTAATAAAAACAGGGGTAATAAAAGAATAAGTAATGTACCTGAAATGAAGATATCAAGAAAGCGCTTAAAACTTATTTGTAAACTTTCTTCCATACCATTATATAAAGTAATTATAGGGGCATTATCTATAAAGCCAGTTTTAACTTTGACTTTATTTAAATGAAAAAAATCACTAGCTAATCGTGCTGGTACTCCTTGTTCCTTGCATTGATTAACCAGAGTATGAATTTCGTCATATGCTGATTTTATAGGCAAACAGATAAATACTTCGTCAACTGAGGTTTTTGAGATGATACTAGGGAAATCTTCAAGTCCACCTAAAAAATGTATGTCTTTAATATCTAAATTAAAATGTTTAAATTGTTCTGATTTATCAACAAAACCAATGACACGATAACCCACTTCTGGATGATCAAGCAGGGACTGAGCCATTTTTTGACCTCTCTCCCCTATACCAGCAATAATTATATGTCGTAGATTACGATCCTTCAATCGGGTAAATGCCAGTAGTTTGTACAAGAGTACTCGTGTTAAGATCATACTTGATAAATTAAAGCTCCAGAGAGAAAGTATAAATCTAGGTGTATTAACCGTATTATTGAAAAATGCAGCAGAAACCACAATGAAAGCAACACAAAATGAGGTAACTTTAAAGGTTTTCAACAAGTTAATGTTATATAAACGATTTGATTCATATAAATTCATGTATGAACATGAAATAAACCAAATTGTAATAACAGATATAAAGAATAAGTAATTTTTAAAAAATAACTGAACAATTTCAGTATAATCGAATAATGGGTTTTCAATATAAACAGCCAGAATAAAGCTAGTTAGAAAAAGAAGAAAATCCCATAATCGATATAGTTGAAGTAAAACTGTTCGGCGAGCATAAATTTTTGAATTTGTGCTAAATAACATATTGTCCTATTAATAATTTAGTTAATGACTTGTTTTCATTATTTTAGTTATTATCAGACAAATACTGATCGCACCATTGATATGTAATTTCAACCCCTTTCTCTATCGAAATTTCAGGAGACCAAGCTAAGATTTCTTTTGCTTTTGTCCAATCTGCCGCTCTATCCATATCTCCTTCAGGTTTTGTGACATCAAACCTTAACGGTATGTTTTTTCCTGATATATCTATTACTGTTTGAGCAATTTCAGCGATTGAAGTACTGAAACTCGGACCAATTTGAATGGCTCCATGATTCATACCTTTTTCTGCCACCGATACTAATGCAGAGATAATGTCATCAACAAAAACAAATGCCCTGCGCTGATTCCCGGTACCCCAGACGATAAACTCTTCATTTGGAAAGTTTATAGCTTTTCTAATGAGAGATGGGATAACCTGTGATTTTTCTGGATCCATCACGCAATGAGGGCCGTAAACATTATGGAATCGTAATAAACCAATGTTCATTAACTTTTCTTGTTGTATCAATTCACATGCATATTCCCCCATTAATTTACTCCACCCGTATGATGATTCAGGCATTGCCGGATATACATCAGGTTCTTTAAATGGGGGAGGATTTAATTTACTTTGTTTATCCGCTGGATAACTGCAGGCTGTTCCTACATAAATATAATCTGATATTCCCTTGCTAACTGCAGCTTTAAGCATATTAGAATCAATCAATAAATTACTATTAAATAAAGAAAACTGATTTCCAAAAACATAGTTTATACCTGCCACTACATCTGCAAGGTGGTAAATAAGATCCTGCCCTTCTACTACTTTCAGACAGTTTTCATAGTTCATAAGATCCAATTCATAAAACTTTTTATCCATATCTATGAGGGGAACCCCATCTTTATAAAGGTTCGATTTTTGACCTCTCCAGAGGTTATCAACGACTGAGACAACGGCTCCTTTTTCTAGTAAAGATAATACGAGGTTTGATCCAATTTGACCCGCTCCACCTGTTACTAATACTTTTTTATTTTTCCAGTTCATATTTAATAACAACCTTATAAATTATTATAAAAAAAATCTATTTATACAATACAATAATTAATTTAAATACCTTATTATTTATATGTTTACTGCATCTTTAAATAGACAATAATACTTTGTTTTTTGCAGAAACCAATTTACCAATTGCAGCAGAGATACCCAACGATAACCAAATTTCTTTTAGCATTGGGTTCATAGCCCCCATAACAAGTTGTCCAATTAAGACCAAAAATATTATTTTGGCATAATAACCATAGACTTCATCAGACCAAGCTTTTTTTATAGATTTAAAAGCAGCAATCCATAATCCAATAAAAACAATAACTCCTAGAATACCTTGCTCACATAATACCTTAAAAAATATATTATGAATTACTTCAGGGTGAGATGAATTTGTGGCCCAATAAGGAAGATAAGGTAGATAGACGAAAGGAGTCTGCTCGTAACCAACACCAATAATGGGGTTGTCTATAAACACTCCCCACGCAGCATAAAATTGTTCAACCCGAAATCCATATGAATTTTGACCGGAATTAATCTGTAACTTTGAAGTTGAACTACTATAAATACTTAATTGATCAAGTAAAATCAAAAGATCATTAATTGATTGTATTTTAAACACAATTAAAAATAATAAAATCAATGCCGCAAAGCAAAAAATCAATACCCGCCAAAGTTTATTTCTGATAAAAAGAGCGGTTATAAGAGTTATAGCCATTGCTATAAATGATGTTCTAGAAAAAGCATAATACCAAGCAAACACCATTAGCAGGCCTGCGAAAAATAATAATATTTTTACTATAACAGAACGGTGTAAAAAAAACATTCCAACAGTTATAACAATTGTAAATTGTAGGTAATGAGCTAATAAAATAGGATGCGCAGTAGTTCCATCAGCTCTAAATTCTTCAGAAACATCGGTATCTTCAAAATTGGTTAGTCGCCATTTTCCAGGTAGGGTAAAACCGATTTTTACTTGGGCAATAGTAATAATAGCCTCTATCAGTCCTATTATCACTAATACCCACATGATAGCTTTTAAACTTCGTTCATCTTTAATCTGGCTTGCTGATGTAAAAAAAATAATGAAAGAAACGCCACTAACGATTGTTGCTTTTATTGCGTCAATTGTATTTTCCGCTAGTAATGAAGATACTCCAACAAAAAAGAAAAATAGCATACTATACATTTCTTCTTTACTTCTAATAGATATTGGCCAATTACAATGACTAATACTGGTATTTAAAACCAAAGATAATAATGCTATTGGCACAAGTGTTGTCGTTACCGTTAACCCACTCATTAATTCAATCGCCACCGGAATAGATATTACGATTGCCCAATATGCCACTTTAGGAAAAATAAATAAACTAAGTCCTATTAATATAGCAAAGGGGAATAGAACAGCCAATGTAGGTGAGTTTAAAACCAGTAATGCTAATATTCCACCAAATATAGCCAGTGATAACTTTTGCTTATTAAGCTGTTCGCTATAATATTGATAGGGTTTAGTCAAATACCATTTCATTTTTCACTCTTTGGTGTAGCTACTAGTTGAACAAGAAGTTTATTATAAAAAAGGGATTAGCAGTGATGGTTTATATCATTTATATTAAAATGAAAGCGACAACCGTGTCCCGATTTGTTTAAATCTGTGCATCCATGTATGTTCTGATAATGCTCTATTTCGTGCATTTTCTCTTATTGTTTGACGAAGGTGAGCACGTTCTGGAGCAAGGTAAAAATTTATTTTATCCAACATTTCCTCTATATCTTGATAAAAAAGCATTTCTTTATCTTCTTTAAAATACTCAATTAACTTTGGGTGCCTATAAGTTAAGTGTACACCTCCACTCATTGGTACTTCAAATTCACGAAGGCGAATAAAATAAACTGGATTTTTTAGAACATAGGTGCTGGATAATTCAATAGAGCCTAGGCTTATAGCCATTCGATTGAATGACTCAGCTAATTTTTCAAAAGGCGGGCTGGGAAGGTAGTTTATACAATGTGCATTATTTTGTATTGTTTTTTCGATCGGTGGGTTAAATAATTCTAACAATGCTCTCTTAAGAACACCTTGTAAACAACGTCGAGTTGTAGGTGTGCTGAAGCTATAAATAGTTCGTTGAATTGATTCGGGGAAATTATCTAGAGCTGTTAAAATGGGGTTGTTAATTTTATTGCCACTATAAAGTTTTTCAGGTGATTTACCATAGACATCTACTGGAATTTGTTCTCTTGCTAAGATAGCTAGATTACGAGCTCTGGCACCGTAACAGGTGCCAATAAACCCAACAGTAAGTTTTTCTTTGGCTTTGACAGGTTTAAATATATTTGGGTTAGCGGCCCATGGCATGGCAATCCAATTTGCACCCCATGATTCAAATAATGAAGCACTTTCCGGATTGGGTATCCAGTTTAAATCAAAATGCGGAGCTAATTTTTTAACTCTAAATGGATGAGATAACTCATCACATGATAAGTTGACAGTTGGAATCCCAAGTTTTTTTATTTCATCGACTACTTCAGGTAATAAAGTATCATATGTTGCCGTAGCAAAAAACAAATCACATAGGGGACGTTGTTTTATCTTATCTAATAAAATTTGAGAATATTCTGCAGCAGTACCTAACCGGCCAAGAGTTGAGACTGGGTTCAGGTATTCTACCTGGTGTCCTGCACTAATCAATTCGCTTATAGTATGGGGCTGGTGCCATTCCCATACAAAACCTTTGGGGTGTGCATTATAGTAAATAATATTCATAAAGTTTTTAGGGAATACAGTATAAAGGTATATTAAAGAGGCTCTACTAAATAATAAAGTGGTAAGAAATTTGGGTTACCTAATATCTTACTATGTCATACCGATATGAAATAAAGAACTCGACTTGAGAGCTGACCAAGGTAGTAATGACAAGTAGATAACCTTACCCTCTACATAAAAAGAATAAAACTATTCGTTTTTCAAAAGAGTCTTTATACCCTTAAATTACTTTATAGGATTGAAGTTATTATCAAATATCAAATGAGGTAATGCACTCACGGCTCCTGCTCCTATGACTATAGCCCGTAAGAAAATAAAGATGGGGGCGAATAGCAACATCTTTAGGTTTTTATACCCAATTAGTTTTAAAAAAGGAACAGTCGATATAAGAAAAACCGAGGTCAAAATTAATATGATATAAAAAGTGTTTTCGATAAATGGAGTTAATAGAGCTGTAATTGATATTAAAAAAGCAAGTACAATTTGTACCTTTAAGCTCTGAGGCGTATAACTATCTTTCACTGCTTTTTCTGGAAATCTTTTGTATACATACATTCTCCAGTGACCTCTAGAGAATTTTTTCTTTAAATATTCTTTTAGACTTGCTGGGTGCTGATGGTAAACAATTGCTTTTGGGTTGAAAATAATGGTATGGTTTTTGGCTATTTTGTAAGATAAATCTGTATCTTCATTGTCAGCTTTTGGGAAACTAGTATCAAACCCACCAACCTGCCAAAATACAGATTTTTTTATTGCGGCTGCATAAGTAAATAAAACATCTATTTTTTCTTGTTTAGCCAAAAGTTGGTAACGCGAATCAAACTCAGCCTGAGACAATTTCGCAATCAACTCTGGTTGTCGAGTTTTATAAGCACCTTTAACACCACTGACTTCTTTTGACGAAAAAGGGGCGAGCATTTGTTTTACCCAGTCAATTTCCACTTCACAATCTGAATCTGTAAATAAAATCACGTCACCAAGTGCTTCTTTTGCCCCTCTATTTCTTGCCATAGCAGGGCCTTGGTTTGTTTTTTGCAAGAAAAACCTGATTGATATATTGTTAGGTAATTTTTTTTGTTGAAATTTTTCAATATGTTGAACAGTAGTGTCAGTCGAGCCATCATCGACAATCAAAATTTCTAGGGAAGTATTTAACCCCTGTTGTCTAGTTAAACTCTCAAGACATAAATCGATAGTTTTTTCTGCGTTATATGCTGGTATAACAATTGAAGCTGATAAATTTTCCATATCATATTAGGTGTGATTTATAGAATAAAATATTTTATTTTAATTTCATTTCAAAATAATCAATGGTTTTTATTAAGCCATCTTTTAGTTGAATAGAGGCCTCCCAGTTTATTTTCTTTCTAGCTAATGAAATATTTGGTTTGCGTTGTGTTGGGTCATCTTGAGGTAATGGATGCTTAATAATTTTTGATCGTGAGCCTGTCAAATCAATTATTGTCTTGGCAAGTTCTCCTATAGTAAGTTCATTTTCATTCCCCAAATTCATAGGCCCCGTAAATTCATCCTCAGTATTCATTAATCGAATAAAGCCTTCTATTAGGTCATCAACGTAACAAAAGGATCTAGTTTGTTCACCTTCGCCATACATTGTAATAGGTTCGTTTGTCAAAGCTTGAACGATAAAATTGGATACAACACGCCCGTCATGAGCATTCATTCTAGGGCCATAGGTATTAAATATTCTTGCAACTTTAATATTTACATTATGTTGCCGATTGTAATCAAAAAAAAGTGTTTCAGCACATCTTTTTCCTTCATCATAGCAGGCTCTTACTCCTATTGGGTTGACTCTGCCCCAATAGGACTCTTCTTGAGGGTGAACTTCTGGATCTCCATAAACTTCACTGGTAGAAGCTTGAAAAATTTTTGCTTTAATTCGTTTAGCTAGCCCAAGCATATTAATTGAGCCATGAACACTTGTTTTTGTTGTTTGAACAGGGTCAAACTGATAATGTATTGGTGATGCAGGACAGGCTAAATTGTATATTTCATCAACCTCCACAAAAAGAGGCAGTGTTATATCATGACGCAGAAATTCAAAGTTATGATCATCCATCAAGTGGTGGATGTTTTCTTTTGAGCCGGTAAAAAGGTTATCTGCACAGATAACTATATGCCCTTCTTTAAGCAGACGCTCACATAAATGTGATCCAAGAAACCCTGCTCCGCCAGTCACTAAAACCTGTTTTTTATTATATTTAATCATAGCTCCAGCTCTTAGTTATTAAATAATTGATTATACAGAAGAGCTTTTAAATTTTCCCAAAACGAGGGTAAACTAAAGATCGCCAGATATTCATTAGCTTTCCAAAAAACCAGTGGTGATTAACTTCCTCCAATGCGGCTTTATAGTCACTGGCTTCTTCAAGCAACTTACCATAATCATGAATAAATTTATCAACTTCCTCGTTGTTGTTTTGTTTTAAAAAAAGCCGAATTTTTTTATCAATTAATTTTGTGATGTAAGCAGTTCTTTCTATTTTTGACTCATCCATATGTGAAATACTTTTGGCTTCATTATGGAATCGATACCTACCAAGAACTTTATCTGTAATAATCGGGGGGGTAACCCGAAACATCTTTTCCCATAGTGCTAAATCCATTACATAATGTAGACCCTCGTCAAAAGGACCTGCCGCTTCCCACATTTCTTTATTCCAAAATGTTGATTGAGTAGGAATCCAGTTATTTGCCCACCCCAAAAAAGTGTCTTCATTAATTATATCTGGTGTTCTAACCCCTTTTATAACGCCTTTTTTTGTTATCAAATTCGCAGCACCTACTAGCCATTGAGGGCCTTCTTTGTTCTGCAATTGATCTACAATATATTGTAATGCACCTTTTTCCAATAAGTCATCCGAACATAGCCAATAATGGATGTCGCCAGTAGCATTGGCAAAACCTTTGTTGATTGCATGTGACTGACCATCATCAGGCTCACTGACCCAGTAAGAAATATTAGATGCAAACTCATGAATGACATCAAGTGTATTATCAGTGCTACCACCATCGATAATGATAAATTCAAGGTTTGGGTAATTTTGATCTAAAACACATTGAATAGTTTGTCTTAAAAAATCACCCTGATTAAAAGAGGGGGTCACGATAGAGACCTTAGGATAAATTTTCATATTAATACATCCAGATGTGTTTAATAACCATTTGATTTATATAGAATTTTAAGAAATTATAACAAAATTTTATCTCTGTACACAATAATTTTCTGAAACTAATTATTAAAGTTATCTACAAGCACCAAGTTTCCATTGCTTTCCAATACTATAATAATGAAGGTTAGAAAGCTAGTAAATAATAAATTATTCAGCGTGTATAAGTAGTTGTTTTACCTTTACGCGCTCTTGTTCAACCGCTGAAAATCAGGGAAACGGAGCAATAGCGAAGTGATGATTTTTAGTCCACAGTAGGCCACAGGGAAATTTGCCGGTTCGACGTGTGCGATAGCACACGAGAGAAGCAAAAAATTTTTCCCGAAAAGCCGTCAAGTCAGTGAGGTAGCCTTAACGGAGCGGCTTTTGTGCGGAGTTGAGGCGGACGCAGGACGTACTGGGGCACTTAATTAATTCGCCCGAGTGGAGTGAATCTTTGGATATAGATGCCCTAAGGTGAAATGTAGTGAGGATGGCGCGCCAGCCAAAGGGCGATGGCAACAATTTTGGAAAAATTTAAAACAAAATGGACATCAGATTGTTACATACTAAAGTTTCGGAGTTGAAATATTAAAATAAGTTATTGATTAACAAACAAAATGATCCCTAAAAGAGTATAATATAGGTTGACTTGAAAT